>NZ_JBJHPC010001041.1:0-1173 GCF_045257485.1 Streptomyces sp. YS-3
CCCCCGGCGACACCCCCGGCGACACCCCCGGCGACACCCTCGACCCGGACGTACGCGCCCGCATCCACGCCCTGCTGCGCGCCCACCCCGTGGCCGACGGGTACAACACCCTCGCCCAGGTGCTCGTGCACACCCCGTGGCACGACGTGGAGCTCGGGGAGAGTTCGCTCGACACCGACATCCCCCGGCTCCGGCACGGCGGCGTAGGGGCGCAGCTGTGGTCGCTGATGGTCCCGGCCGACTGCCCGGACCCGGTCAGCGCCACCCTGGAGCGCGTCGACCGCATCCGTACGCTCGTCGACGCCTGCCCGGAGGGGCTGCGGACGGCGCAGGCCGTCGGCGACCTGGCCGACGCCCGCAACCACGGCCGTATCGCCTCGGTCTTCGGGCCGGTGGCCGCCCACGCGCTGGGGGACTCGCTGGGCACGGTCCGGGCGTACCACGCGCTCGGCGTCCGCGCGGTCGCCCTCACCACCACGGCCGCCTGGGCCCGCGCGGGCCTGACCCGCTTCGGGCACGAGGTCGTACGGGAGCTCAACCGGCTCGGTATGGTCATCGACCTGTCCGGCGCCGCCCCCGACACCGTCCACCACACCTTCAGCGCGGCCAAGGCCCCGGTGATCTTCACCCGCTCGGCCGCCCGCGCCCTCACCGACCACCCGCTCAACGTCACCGACGAGCTCGTGGCGGAGCTGCCCGAGAACGGCGGGGTGTGTCTGGTGAGCTTCGCCCCGGCGCAGGTCGCCCGCGCCGGACGGCCCGCGTCCGTCCAGGACGTCGCCGACCACATCGAGCATCTGCGCGGGGTCCTGGGGCCGGAGCACATCGGTCTGTCGGGCGGGTACGGCCTGCCGGAGGACGCCCCGCGCACGGTCGGCCTGGAGGACGCCTCCTGCTACCCCGTACTGCTGGGCGAGCTGATCGACCGGGGCTGGGACGACACCGAGCTCGCCGCGCTGACCTGGGGAAACTTCGAACGGGTCATCCGCGACGTGGACTTCGCGGCCCGTGCCGCCCAGCCCCGCCGCGGGCCCTCCACCGCGACGATCGAGGAGCTCGATCCGCCGCGCCACTAGCGGCAGGGCCGAAGCGGGCAGGGTGGAAGCGGGGCAGGATGGAAGCGGGGCAGGACCGATACCGGCAGGACCGGAAGCCGACAGGCAAAGCCCCCCG
>NZ_JBJHPC010001042.1:0-1167 GCF_045257485.1 Streptomyces sp. YS-3
GGGCGGGCGGGGTCAGCGGCACCTTGGCCAGCCTCCACCTCCTGGCGGCGGACACCCGGGCGGCCTGCTCCTCCTTGAGGTGGCCGGAGTAGCCGGCGAGCGCGCGGGCGGCGTCGCTGTCGTAGGCCTGCGGCCCGGCGGCGGCCTTGCTGCCGCGCCCGCCGCCGTGGACGTTCCCGGTGGCGCACCCGCCGGCGAGCGCGGCGACGAGGAGTCCGGCGAGAACGAGGGGGGCTTTCGTCAGGGCGCGCCCATTTTCTTCCTTTTGTCGTACAAGCTGCATGCCGCCGCATCCTGTCAGTGCGGGGCGGTATACCGGAGACGACACCCGCCACCGGGCGCACGCCGTCCCCCGCCTGGCCCACAATGGGGCGGATGAACGACCTCGACACCTTCCGCGCCCTGCTCACCCCCGAGGGCACGGGCCTGCTGGACTCGCTGCGCGACCACGACCCGGCCCAGGAGCTGGCGGTGGCGACCCGGCTGCGCCGCAGCCATGCCCCGGAGCTGGTCTCGGCCGCCCTCGGCCAGGCGCGGCTGCGGCAGCGCGCGGTGGCGAAGTTCGGCGCGGACGACGCGTACCGGATGTTCTTCACGCCCAACGGCGTCGAGCAGTCCACGCGCGCGTCGGTGGCCGCCTACCGGGCCCGTGTCTT
The DNA here is from genome assembly GCF_045257485.1 of Streptomyces sp. YS-3. Classification (NCBI taxonomy): domain Bacteria; kingdom Bacillati; phylum Actinomycetota; class Actinomycetes; order Kitasatosporales; family Streptomycetaceae; genus Streptomyces; species Streptomyces sp. YS-3. The sequence goes on from NZ_JBJHPC010001042.1 coordinate 657, forward strand.
CGCCGCCCAGGGGGTCCGCAGCGTGGCCGACCTGTGCTGCGGCATCGGCGGGGACGCGCTGGCCCTCGCCCGCGCGGGCATCTCCGTCCTCGCGGTGGACCGCGACGAGCTGACGGCCGAGGTCGCCCGCGCGAACGCGGCGGCGCTGGGCCTGGCGGAGCTGATCGAGGTGCGGTGCGCGGATGTGACGGACGTCGACACGTCGGGGTGGGACGCGGTGTTCGTGGACCCGGCGCGGCGGGGCGGGCGCGGGCGCGTCTTCGACCCGGAGGCCTACTCCCCGCCGCTGTCCTGGGCGGTCGGCGCGGCCCTGAAGGCACCGCTCGCCGCCCTGAAGATCGCCCCGGGTGTCCCGCACGAGTCGGTGCCGCCGCAGGCCGAGGCGGAGTGGATCTCGGACGGGGGCGACGTCAAGGAGGCGGTGCTCTGGTTCGGGCAGGCGCACGCCCCCCAGCACACCCGCACCCCGGGCGCGGTCCGCGCCACCCTCCTGCCCGCCGAGGCCACGCTC
>NZ_JBJHPC010001043.1:0-1166 GCF_045257485.1 Streptomyces sp. YS-3
GAGTACGCCCCGCGGGGCGTCCGCTTCAACACGGTCTCGCCGGGGGCGGTACGGGGGTGTGGCCGGGGCCGAGTTCGCTGCCGGATTCCCGCCAGCCGACCGGGGCGCGGCGGCGCAGGATCGTGGGCACGGCCTTCGGTTCGCCCCCTTCGGGGCCACGGGCCGCAACCCTAGGAGACCCCTCATGGACCTGCACCTTTCCGGCCGCACCGCGCTCGTCACCGGCGCCTCGAAGGGCATCGGCCTCGCGGTGGTGAGCACCCTGCTCGACGAGGGCGCGCGCGTGGTCGCGGTCTCTCGCCGCACCAGCCCGGAGCTGGAGAAACTGGCTCGCCCCGAGCTCGTCCACGTACCGGCCGACCTCATGGACCCCGGGGCCCCCGCGCGCGTGGTGGCCCGTACCGTCGAGGAGTTCGGCGCCCTGGACGTCCTGGTCAACAACGCGGGCGGCCCGCCGCCGGGTGTGACCCTGCCGCGCACCTCGTTCCTGGACGCGGACGACCCGGACTGGTCGGCGATCTTCGAGTTCAACCTGTTCTCGGCGGTACGGACGGTCCGCGCGGCCCTGCCGCACCTCCTCGCCGACGGCGGCGGCGCCGTCGTCACCGTCTCCACCGCCCTGGCCCGCCAGCCCTCGGTCGGCAACGCCGAGTACGGCGCGGCCAAGGCGGCCCTGACCAACCTCACCAAGGTCCTGTCGGAGGAGTACGCCCCGCGGGGCGTCCGCTTCAACACGGTCTCGCCGGGGGCGGTACGGACCGCGTGGTGGACCGAGGAGGGCGGCGCGGCCGATGTGATCGCGGCCATGGCGGGCTCGGACCGGGACACGGTGATGGACAGCCTGGCCCCGCAGATGATGAACCTGTCCACCGGCCGTCTGGTGACCCCGCAGGAGATCGCCGACGCGGTGGTCCTGCTGGCCTCCCCGAGGTCGGGCAGTACGACGGGGACGGACCTCGTCGTCGACGGGGGTTACCTCAAGGCGGCGTGAGGGCCGAGCGGGAGGGCATGTGCCCCGGTCCGGTCCCGATGGCCGAAAAGCTACGGTCGCCCCGCTTTGTCGGTACGTAGGGATTCCGGAAAAATTACTGCCCGCAGTTGTACAACCCTTCTGGCGTGACGGGTGTCTTAGTTGGCGTCGGTGTTCCGGGGGAGGGATCCGGGGG
>NZ_JBJHPC010001044.1:0-1166 GCF_045257485.1 Streptomyces sp. YS-3
GGCTGGTGCGGGGGCTGGTAGGGCGGGCGGGGCGGCGGCGAGGGGTCCGGGTCCTGGACGGGACGCGCCACGGCCTTGGCGCGGCCACCGCCCCGGCGCTGCTCGATCATCGCCACCGAGCGGTCGGGCAGCCACGCGGAGGCGGTGCCGCTGTCGTCCGAACCGCCGAACAGGTGCGGGGCGAGCTGTGCCTGGAGGTCCTCGGGCGAGGGCCGCAGCGCGGCCTCCATCTGCATACAGGACTCGATCAGCGGGCGCAGCTCGTCGGGCAGCCCGGTGATGTCGGGGCCCTCGCGCAGCAGCATGAAGACGGTCTCGACCGGGTTGGCGCCGTGGAAGGGGGCGTGGCCGGTCGCCGCGAAGACCAGCGTCGAGCCGAGCGAGAACACATCGCTCGCGCCGGTCACGCTGCGCGAGTCCTTCGCCTGCTCGGGCGACATGTACGCGGGCGTGCCCACGGCGACGTTCGTCATGGTCAGACGGGTGTTGGAGACACCGGACGCGATACCGAAGTCGATGACCCGGGGGCCGTCCTCGACCACCAGGACGTTGGACGGCTTGAGGTCGCGGTGGACCAGACCCGCCCCGTGGATGGACTGCAGCGCCTCGGCGATACCGGCCGCGAGCCAGCGCACCGCCTGGGCCGGGAGCGGCCCGCACTCGTTCACTATTTCTTCCAGCGAGGGCGCCGGTACGTACGCGGTGGCCAGCCACGGCACGGCCGCGCGCGGGTCGGCGTCGACCACCGCCGCCGTGTAGAAACCGCTGACGGCCCGGGCCGCCTCCACCTCACGGGTGAAGCGGACCCGGAACAGCTGGTCCTCGGCGAGCTCCGTGCGCACCGTCTTGATCGCCACGCGGCGGCCGGACGCCGAGCGCGCCAGATAGACCAGCCCCATGCCGCCGGCACCGAGCCGTCCCAGCACCTCGAAGGGGCCGATACGCCTCGGGTCGTGCTGCGTCAGCTGCTCCACTTGCCTGCCACCTCCCCGTACGGGCCCTAAGTATCAACGCGTCGCAACAAGGCCCCGTGCAGCGTCTCACGCGTCGCCCCGATTCTTCCTGCCGGAGGCACCCGGTGGCCAACCCGCGTACGGATCGGGATGTCTCATCCCGTTCCGGACATCTCCCCGAGCCGCCTCCACCCGCCCCACCTGCACAAACAC
>NZ_JBJHPC010001045.1:0-1159 GCF_045257485.1 Streptomyces sp. YS-3
GCCCCGCAGGGTCTAGGGAACGGGCGGGGTGGGGGGAAACCCTCAGAACACGGACTCCGCCTCGAACACGCGATCCACCGGCACGGTCTTGAGCTCCGTCACCGCCGACGCCAACGGAGCCATCACCACATCCGTCCCCCGCAGCGCCGTCATGTTCCCGAAGTCCCCCCGGTGCACCGCCTCCACCGCATGCCACCCGAACCGCGTCGCGAGCACCCGGTCGTACGCCGTGGGCACACCGCCCCGCTGGACGTGCCCGAGGATGACCGGCCGCGCCTCCTTGCCCAGGCGCCGTTCCAGCTCGATGGCCAGCCGGTTGCCGATCCCGGCGAACCGCTCATGTCCGTACTGGTCGATCGCGCCCTTCTCGTACGGCATGGCCCCCTCCGCGGGATGCGCGCCCTCCGCGACGCAGATCACCGCGAACTTCTTGCCGCGCGCGAAGCGCTCCTCGACCATCTTGACCAGGTCGTCGACCTCGAAGGGCCGCTCGGGCAGACAGATGCCGTGGGCGCCGCCCGCCATACCGGACTCCAGCGCGATCCACCCCGCGTGGCGCCCCATGACCTCGACGACCATCACGCGCTGGTGCGACTCGGCCGTGGTCTTCAGCCGGTCGATCGCCTCGGTCGCGACCATGACGGCCGTGTCGAAGCCGAAGGTGCGGTCGGTCGAGGAGATGTCGTTGTCGATGGTCTTCGGCACGCCGACGACCGGCATCCCGGCGTCGGAGAGCATCCGGGCCGCCGTGAGCGTGCCCTCGCCGCCGATGGGGATGAGCGCGTCGATGCCGTAACGGCGGGCCAGCTCCGCGCAGTTCTCGGCGGCCTCGCGCAGCCGGGCGCGCTCCAGGCGGGCCGAGCCGAGGATGGTGCCGCCGCGCGCCAGGATGCCGCTGACGGAGTCCAGGTCGAGGGGGCGGAAGTGGCCGTCGAGCAGGCCCTTGAACCCGTCCTCGAAGCCGATGACCTCGTCGCCGTGGCCGGTCAGGGCCCGGTGCACGACCGACCGGATCACTGCGTTCAGGCCGGGGCAGTCGCCGCCCGCGGTGAGGACTCCGATGCGCATCGTGACTCAGTCTCCTGCTCTGTGGTGCCGTGCCCGCCGGCCGCGAGGAACCGTGGCCGACGAAACGATTGTCACACGCACCCCGCGGGCC
>NZ_JBJHPC010001046.1:0-1134 GCF_045257485.1 Streptomyces sp. YS-3
GGGCTCGGGACACAGCGCCGGGGACGGGGTTTCAGGGCACGATGTCGGGACTACGGGACGCGTCGGCGGGGCCGGGGTTTCGAAGCACGCCTCCGCAACTGCGGGCCTCAGGCGCGCCGCCTGCGCCGAGGTCTCGGCGCGCGCCGCCCGCGCCGGTCGCTCGCGGGGCGGGGGCGGCGGCTCATCGCGCAGCACCTCTTCGAATGCCTGGGCGAGCCGGGGGCCGGGGCACACGCCCAGCTGCTCGGCGAGCAGTCGACGCGTGTGGTGGTAGCGCTCCACGGCCCGCGCCCGGTGGCCCGACCGGTGCAGGGCCAGGACCAGGGCGGCGGCCAGCGATTCGCGCAGCGGGTAGGCAGCCGTCTCGGCGCTCAGCTCGGCCGCCGCCCGCTCGTGCCGACCCAGCCGGGCATACCCCTCCGCCAATTGCTCCACCGCGCCGACCCGCTCCTCCTCCAGCGCGCGGGCCGCGTCCAGCAGCAGGGGGCCGGCGGTGGTCCCCGTGAGGGCGGGGCCCTGCCACAGCGCCAGCGCCTGGTGCAGCAGACGCACCGCCTCGGCGGCATCCGGCAGGGCACTGGCCCGGCGCACCAGCTCCTTGAAGCGTGCACTGTCCACCTTGACGGGCGGGGTACGCAGTTCATAGGCACCGGTGTGGGTGATCAGGTCCACGCCGTGTGCGGCACCGCCGGCCTCCGCCATGAGGGCGCGCAACTGGGAGACGTGGCCTTGGACGACCGAGCGCGCCCGAGCCGGTGGCTCGCCCTCCCACAGCGCCTTACCCAGAGCGGTGAGGAGAACGGGCCGGTTGGGCAGCAACAGCAGGGCGGCGAGCAGACTGCACCGCTTGGGCGGGCCGAGCGCCAGCCCGCCCGACTCCGTGTCGATCCCCACCGTCCCCAACAGCCTGAACTCCACCGCGCCTCCTCCGTGCTTGCCTGCAACCCGAAGAGGACAGGGAGTGACCGGAGGTTGTCACAGAGCGAGAACGCGCCGATCCCTGGCCGAAAAGGGCCACGTCAGCCCGCGCCTCAATCCCCGACCTGGGCGGGCCCTCGGGCGGGATCAGACCTGCGGCGGTCGCCCTGGCGCCGAAAGGCTATGGGGCACTGGTCCGCAACCGCCACACCACCC
>NZ_JBJHPC010001047.1:0-1127 GCF_045257485.1 Streptomyces sp. YS-3
GCCCAACCGACCCCACCAATCCCACGAACCCCAACCCGCCCATCCACCTGAGCTACGGCCTCACCGGTAGCTCGACCATCAAGGCGGCGAACGGGGCCGCCGCGCTGGCCGGTGGGATCGAGGCCGACTTCGACCTCGCCTCGGGCACGTACAACGCCGATCTGACGCTGAACCCGACCTCCGGGAAGTTCTCGATCCTCGGGTTCCTCCCGGCGACCGCGAAGATCGAGTTCCAGCAGGTGGGCCGGACGAACGGCACGCTCAGCACCGCCGGTAACCTCACCACCAAGTCGAGCATGTACGTGAAGCTGCCCGAGATAGCCGTCTTCGGCATCCCGCTGGGCGGCGGAGCCGACTGCAAGTCCGGTACCCCCGCCGACGTCAACCTGACCTCGGACGGCCGGTTCGACCCGCTGAGCGGCGGCAAGCTCAAGGGGACGTACACGCTGCCGCCGCTGAAGAGCTGCGGCGCGCTCAACGACATCCTGAGCGCCTTCACCTCGGGCCCGGGCAACACGATCAACATGACGCTCGCCAAGAGGGGGTGACCCCCTCCTCTTCCTCCGAGCGGGCCGCCAGGCCGGCCTCCGCGCCCCGGGCGTCGGGGGCCGGCCGTCTGTCACCGGTCAGCCGCCGCCGCAGCCCCTCGGCCCGCTCCCCCGCCGCCACCAGGAACCCGGTCGGCAGGAACACCAGGTCGGCCGCGATCATCGACAGCGAGAAGTACGGCAGTCCCAGCAGCAGCCCGATGCCGGTGTGTTCGGCGAACAGCAGCGCCAGCAGGACGTTCTTGACCCGCCGGTCGAGCAGGCTGAACGGGAAGGCGACCTGGACGAGCACGGTTCCGTACGTCAGGGCGAGGACGGGCAGTGCGTGCGAGGTGAGGGCGTGCGAGAGCGCGGGGTACGGCTCCAGCCAGTCGAGTCCGGCCGACCAGTACACGGCGGTGCCGTCCTGCCAGGGCGCACCCTGGATCTTGTACCAGCCGGCCGACGCGTACAGCAGACAGAGCTGGATCATCATCATCGCCACCGCGCCGTTGTGCAGCAGATGGCCGATCAGCTCCAGGGTGCGGCGCACACCCGGACGGCCGCGCACCCCGCGCCACACCCCTTGCCCCGCCCAGC
>NZ_JBJHPC010001048.1:0-1126 GCF_045257485.1 Streptomyces sp. YS-3
CGAGGGGGGGCCTGTGGCTGGGGGAGCGCTGCGAGGGTCGCTGTGACGGCGGTCACGTGCCGCGCCCCGCACCCGTCGGTCCGTGGGCGGCGGCCGGGAGCACCGCCGACAGGCCCCGACCCGCGAAACCCGCCGCCCCCAACTCCGCGCGCGGCCCGGCCGGCAGCCCGGCGCACCGGCTTTGGCCGCATCCCCCCGCCGACGTTAAGGTGTGGCGCCGTACTCGGCGGATCGCTCTCCTGAGGGAGGTGGGAATGGGGGGCTCATGGCTGCGGACCATGTGGGGCTGGTCGTCGCGGCGCAGGCCGGGGACGAGCGGGCGCGTGAGGAACTCGTCGCCGCCTACCTGCCGTTGCTCTACAACATCGTCGGCCGGGCGCTGAGCGGGCATGCCGATGTCGACGACGTCGTCCAGGAAACCCTGCTGCGGGTGGTGCGCGATCTGCCCGCGCTGCGTGCCCCGGAGAGCTTCCGGTCCTGGCTGGTGTCGATCACGATCCGCCAGATCAGTACCCACCGGGAGCGGCAGCGCGCCGTCACAGGCCGGACCGCGGTTCTCGACGAGGCCGACGGGATACCGGATCCCGGCGCCGTGCCCGAGGACATGACCATCCTGCGGCTGCACATGTCGGACGAGCGCCGTCAGGTCGTCGAAGCCGGCCGCTGGCTCGACCCGGACCATCGCGTGCTGCTGTCGCTGTGGCTGCAGGAGGGCGCCGGTCTGCTGAGCCGCGACGACATCGCCGCCGCGACGGGGCTCACGGTCGCCCACGTCGGAGTACGGCTGCAACGCATGCGCGAGCAGCTGGAGCTGAGCCGGACCATCGTCACCGCGCTGGCCGCCGACCCGCGCTGTCCGCGGCTGGACGAGACCGTCGTGGGCTGGGACGGCGGGCGTACGTCGGTGTGGCGCAAGCGGATCGCGCGGCACACCCGCGCCTGCCCGGTCTGCGCGGCGACGACCACCACACGCGTCCCGCCCGAGCTGCTGCTCCTCAGCTTCGCGCCGCTCGCGGTCCCGGCCGGGCTCGTCGCCGTGCTGGCCGCCAAGGGGCTGTTGTCGGGTACGGCCGCGGGCGCCGCCGGACTGGCCGCCGCCCCCGTCGCCGCCGGGACGGCCGGGGCC
>NZ_JBJHPC010001049.1:0-1124 GCF_045257485.1 Streptomyces sp. YS-3
GGCCGGCGGGTGGTGGCGGTGGCGGCGGCTCGGGCCGGGGGTTCCAGGGGCTCTGAGCTGGATGTTCGCCATTCTCCGAAAGTGGTTGTAGAGTACAACGTATCGAGTGAGTTGTATAAGCCAACCATTGGAGTTCTGGTGTCCTCCGGTACCGCTCCCAGCCCCCTGCGCCATGTGCTCAGCCACCTCCTCACCCCGCTTCTGATGTGCATCGGGATGGGCCTCGCGTATCTGGGCGCCTTCCACAACCCGCAGCCGCACGACCTGCGGGTCGACGTCGTCGGCTCGGGCCCCAGCGCGCAGGTGCTCGCACAGACCCTTCAGGACAAGGGCGCGGGCGCCCTCGATGTCCGAACCGTGCCCGACCGCGCGACCGCCGTCCACAGCCTTGAGCAGCAGCACGTGTACGGCGCCTACATCCCCGGTGCCAAGCCCGAACTGCTCGTAGCCTCCGCCTCCTCCGACACCAGTGCCACGGCCGTCGAGAAGGTCTTCACCAAGGTCGCGGCGGCGCAGGACTCGCCCCTCAAGGTGACCGACGTGACCGACCTCGCCGAGGGCGACCCGACCGGCCAGGGCATCTTCTTCCTGCTGGTCGCGCTGAGCATCGGCTCCTACGCGTCCGTCGCCGTGATCGGCGGAGCCGGCGCGGTGCTCGCCCTGCGGATCAGGGCGCTGCTCGCGCTCGGGATGTCGCTGCTGGTCAGCGCTGTCGGTGCGATCTTCGCGGGCCCGCTGTTCCACCTTGTCGCCACCGGCCTCGGCGGTGTGTGGGGCATGGCGTGGCTGTACTCGGCCGGGATCCTGCTGATCGGCGTCGGGCTGCACACCTTCCTGAAGAGGTGGACGACCCTCGGCGTGATGGTCCTGTTCGTGATGCTCAACTTCACCAGCTCCGGCGGCATCTTCCGGCCCGAGCTCCAGCCCGGCTTCTTCGGCGCCCTGCACGCCTTCTGGAACGGCGCCGGGTTCGTCGAGGGCGCCCGCAGCCACGTGTACTTCGCGGGCTACGGCCTCGGCGGCCATGTGCTGGTCCTGGCGTTCTGGTTGCTGGCGGGAGTCGCGCTGATGGGCATCGCGGGGCTGGCCGAGCGGAAGCGGGGGGCTGTGTCGGCGTCGGGGGC
>NZ_JBJHPC010001050.1:0-1123 GCF_045257485.1 Streptomyces sp. YS-3
GGCCCGCGCCGCTGATCCCCGCCCCCGGAGCACCTCATTTCCGACATCCCCGCCGAAGACCTTCGCACCGCCCTCGGCGAACTGCACCGCTTCCAAGCGCAGTTGGCGCTGGTCCATTCGCGCTATGAGCGCGCATGGTCCCAAGCGTCGGCTGCGGATGCCTCACAGGCCGCCGCAGTTATTGCACAGGGCCGGCGGCGAGAAGGCGCCGAGGCGTTCAAGCACCATGTGGCGCCGCACGCGAACACGCTGCTGTCCGCCGCGCGCAGCGCCGTGGATGCCATGCCGCCGGCTCGGCACCATGCCGCCTGGCGCGAGCTGATCGACGACATGGCCCACGCCGCCAGCCAGATCCACCGCATCCGGTCCGAGCCCACCGTCCATCCCGAGCCCGAAGCCTCCCGCGTACGTCACCTCCAGCTATGGCCCTACGTCCTGGCCTGGGCCGAACGCTCCTTCATTATCAGCGAGCTCGCCGAGCAGCACCGCCCCGCCGTCCAGGCGCTGGCATCCGAGGAGCAACAGCTCTGGACGGACCGGGCTCAGGCGGCATGGCGGCGCGGCGACTTGGATGCCGACGACGTTTGGTACAGCGCCGACAACGAGCTGATCACGGTGGCGCACCTCGTCGAGCACGGTGAGCCGACCGTGGTGGTATTGACCGGTGAACTCGGCAGTGGGCAGATGCGGGTCCTTGGCCACTACGACACCGTGAACCAGGCCATCCAGGCATCCCCGCCCGCGGTGCCCGCCGGCGTCCTGAACCCGGACTTCGCACCCTTCGCTCCCCAGCCTCCCGCAGCGGAGGTACCGGTCGCGAAGCTCGTGCGGCAGGTCGACGAGGCACGGCACACCGGGGACGTCTACATGGCGCTGCTCGACGCCGTCGACACCTCCGGCCGCTCCCGCGGCCCGCTGCCCCGCCTTGCCGACCTCCTGGACCGGGCAGCATCGTTCGCCGACGCGCTGGAGACGAAGCAGGGGCAGCGCTCAGCCGCCCGCCTGTCCGTCCTCGCGCGGCAGCTGGGCGCGCTGCGAGAAGAAATCGAGTCCGTAGCCGAGGGACTGGGGGCCGGCGTTCTGCCACCCCACCGCACACCACGCCCCCTGTTCCACCTATCTC
>NZ_JBJHPC010000106.1:0-15961 GCF_045257485.1 Streptomyces sp. YS-3
CCTCCCCTCCCCACCTGATCGAACGAAGTGTGGTGGAGGTGTGTACGGGTGGGAAGCCGGGGCAAGCGGATACGTATCGTGACCGTTTCAAGTGGAGGATCCCTCATGTTGATGGCTCACCCGGCAGTGCTGCGCGATCTCCTCGCCGAGTACGACGCGCTCAGCGCGCTGAACGCGGCCGAGGGCACCGAAGCCACCCGTCGGCGCCTTGAGGACGTCTCCTACACCCTGTGTGTATCGACCGGTACGCGGGATGTGGACACCGCCGTGATCGCCGCGCGCCACCGGCTGCCCGGGGCGCGGACCTTCGACGACTCGGTGCTGAGCGCTTGAGTGGAGTCCGGAAGAGAACAGCATGGAGCGGTTGAGCGAAGGCGGTGTGCCCGGCGGGTGGGCGGCGGAGGGTACGGCCGAGGAGGCGGCACGGCTGCGTGCGGAGGTCCGTGACCTGCGGGCCCAGATCCGCAGCCGACCGCTCATCTCCCACGCCCAGGGCATCCTCCAGGAGCGCTACCGGCTGCCCGACGCCGACAGTGCCTTCACGCTGCTGCGCCACTCCTCGCAGCGGTACAACGTGAAGCTGCGCGTCCTGGCGGGGGCGGTGGTGCGTACACCGAGACCCGACGGCCCCGCCGACCTGTGGTTCCCGGGACGGGTGCGTGGCAAGCCGCCGCGGCTGGACATGGTCGGCGTCGACGACCCCGGCCACGTCAACCGGGGGGCGGTGCTCGGCGCGCTCCTGTCGCAGACCCTGGCCATCACGGGCACGGACATGGGCAACGTCCAGATCAGCGACCCGGCCGCGGGCGGTCTGCGGCTGGAGCAGCACACCGGCCACAGCGCGCACTTCGTCGAGTTCTTCGCCTTCGTGGGTGAGGACGGCACATCGTGTGCGAAAGCCGCCAAGAACGTGGAGCTGACCACCGTGCACGACGTCGCCACCGACACGGTGTTCACCGAGGAGGCACGTCACACCATCCTCGCCGCGGGCAGCCGCGCCTGTCACAGCGTTCCGCTGGTCAGCGCGTCGGGCGCGTGTCTGGGAATCGTCTCGGCCCACCTCGAACGCCCCACGAAGGCCCTGCACCCGGTCCAGGCCAAGGCGCTCGCCGCCACCGGTCGGCAGGTGGGGAGCTGGCTCGCCTGGCACGAACACACCGTCGTCCTGGACGCATTGGAGTACCTCCACGCCCTGGGCCGCTCGGGAGGCGCGGAACCGGACGGGTGATCGGCCGCCCCGGGCCGCGGGGACGGATGACCGAGGTGCTGGAACGCGTGCCTTTCGGCCCCTGCGGGGGCACAGAATAGGGCAGTCCCGGCCGGCCGGTGGGCACACCGCCCAGAAACCCGAAGTATTGGCCTCGGCACGGTTGAAGTCGATATGCTCCCGTTTCGGAGTGGTCAGGAAGCGGCTACCCCGCTCATCGTCGTACTGCCGATCAGTGGGAGTCCTCTGTGCCCGTACCGCTCTCGTCGTCCCGTATGCCCGGAAACGCATCCCCGCCGGGAGAGGGACAGGCTCTTCTGCTGGTCGACGACCACGAGGACAATCTGTTCGCCCTGGAGCATGCCCTCAGGCCGTTGGGGCGGCCCGTCCTGCGGGCCACCAGTGGTGAACAGGCACTCAAGACAGTGCTGCGCGAACCCGTCGCCGCGGTGGTGATGGACGTGGTGATGCCGCACATCGACGGTCTGCAGACCCTCTCCTACCTGCACCGCCTCGACCAGACCCGCGATGTGCCCGTCCTGCTCGTCACCGGCACCAGCCGCGACACCCGGCTCGCCCGGCTCGCCTTCGAACTCGGCGCCGCCGGGCTGCTGCTCAAACCCCTCGACCCCTGGGGGCTGTGCTGTCACGTCCGGACCCTCGCCGACCTCTACAGCCGTGCCTGCTCACCGGCCGTGCCGTAGGGCCCGGCCCGCTCCACGCCGTCAGCCCAGGACGAACGGCAGCCGCTCGGCCAGCGCGCCGAGTTCGGCCCGCTCGGCTTCGGTCGGTGCCCGGCGGCCGGTGCCCACCAGGAGCGCGTCACGGTCCGAGAGGCCGGCGGGGAAGGCCGCCCCGGCGATCGCCTCCAGCGCCGCGCGGGAGTGGGCCAGGCCTTCGGCGGGCGGCCCGGCGGCCTCCGGCAGGTGCGCGACGAGGTCGAGGTGGTGCAGCGTCGACTCCATGACGTACGTGGCGAGATAGTCCCCGACGGTGAGCACCAGGTCGCGCGTGCTCACCCGGGCCGAGGGGTCCGCGAGCGCGGCGGCGCGTCCGGCCGCGGAGCCCACGTCGTCGAGGTGGAACCTGAGCAGGCCCGGATCCTGGTAGGCGGCGGCCAGCCGCACGGTCAGCGCGTCGAGCGGGTCCTCGCCGGTCGGCGGGTGGTCCTCGACGTGCCAGTACGTCAGGGCGTCGGCGGTCGGTTCGGTGTCGGCGGGCGTGGCGAGGGTGATGAGGATGTCCTGCGCGTCGACGATCAGATGGCAGACGAGGTCCCGCACGAGCCAGCCGGCGCAGCCGGAGGGACGCTCGAAGTCCTGGTCGGGCAGTTCGGCGACGGCCGTGAGCAGAGCCGTCCATGAGTCCGCGAAGTGGTCCACAGGAGCACGGTAGTGCGGTGTCCGAACGCCGAACAAGCCGGTTCCGGCACGGTGATGATCGGGCCCGGGCCACCGCCGACGATGCCGGATCCGTCCTCGGACCGGCGGCAGGGGTGGTCCTGCGGAGCCCGTATCAGCTCAACGGCTTTCCTCGATACGTGTGCGCGCACCGACGGCGAGGAGTTCGGCCCGCCTCTCCTCGTCCTGGGCGAGCAGGGCCAGGAGCGAGGCGACCGTGAGGCCCGCCTCCGCCTCGGCCGGATGACGCAGGACCTTGCCCGGCTCGATCCGGTAGGTGTTGCTGCGTCCCTGGCGTGTGTGGGAGAGGAATCCGGCCTGTTCCAGATCGGCGATGATCTTCTGGACGGCGCGTTCCGTGAGTCTGCAGTGCGCGGCGATGTCACGTATCCGTGCGTTCGGGTTCTCGGCGATGACCGCGAGCACACGCGCGTGGCTGGTGATGAACGTCCATCCTGTGTGCGGTTCCGGTACTCCACCCATGGGCGGATCGTACGCCCTGAGCTTCCTGTATAGGAACAGGCGAATCTTACTTCATGTATCCCTTGACGTGTCTCCCGTCCGGGCGCGAATCTGGGCGCGGAGGATGGACCAGCGGACCCTGGAGACATGGGAGATGGCCATGGCGCAGCCGTCACACTCGGCCGAGCCCGTCGACGCGGGGGCCGCCGAGTCCGATCCGGGGCTGGAGCTCGGGCAGTTGCGGCGGGCGATGCGGAGCCGGGGAACGATCGACCTGGCCCGGGGGGTTCTCATGGCCGTGTTCGCCATCACCCCGGAAAAGGCCTGGACCGCGCTGGTCATGACGTCCCAGAACACCAACATCAAGCTGCATCGCGTGGCCCAGCAGGTGGTGGACTCCGCCGGCGGCGCCCCCCTGCCCCCGCAGATCCGCAAGCGGCTGTCGGCGGCCATCGCCGAACTCGCCGCCGGGGACGGATCGGCGGGACCGCGGTGCGATGCCCGGACGGCGGACTCCGGGCGCGACGGCGGTCTACCCCGGTGCTCCTGATTCCCGCGCCGCAGGAGACGAACGGGAATTCGATGTTTTCTCCGGCGCGGACGAGGTAGTTCGTTAGGACGTTATCTTCGTACGGAGGACGTAGGCGCCGGACAGGTTGGGACCATCAGCCGCCGGCGCCGCCTACCTCGGCAGTTCCTCGCCGCAGCGGGCGCAGTAGCGTGCGTCCGACTCCGCTGCCATCCGCCCGCACGCCGGGCAGACGCGGTCCAGTGAACACGGCGCCTCGCCGCCTTCGTCCAGTTGGGCGGTGCGGACGCCGATCTTGAGCCCGGGGCGCCGCCGGTGCACGGACAGATACGCGAGTCCGTCCGGCCCGGCGGACAGGGCGCGACGGGCCGTTCGCGGCAGCCAGGCCACGGTCCCGGGCGCCAGGGTCTGGCGTTCCACCCCGTTGTCGAGCCGGCCCGTGCCTTCGACCACGACCAGCAGCACGTCCAGGTCGGATTCGACGTGCTCGGCCACGGACGCGTCCGGCGGCAGCCGCACCAGATTGGCGTCGAGCTGTCTGCCCTCTTCCGCCAGCCGCCACAACGCGCCCCCCTGCCCCTGCTCGGCGGCGGCGACGGTCTCGTACAGGGTGACCAGCACCCGGGAGGTCTCGGCTGGGGCGTGCAACGGTGTCTCCTGACGGCGCTGGGGGACGCTGACGGGCTGAACGAGGCACCGTACCGGATTCGGGCGGGCGGGCGTGAAGTCCCTCCCCGGCGCAGGGGCCCCGGGCGACCCCGGTCACGCGCGCGTCGGCGTACATGGCCGACCCGCGGATGATGACCCGGCCGCCCCGCTACCCGCCGACCAGCGCCGCCACGAGCCGGGTCATCCGGGCCCGGGGGTCCGCAGTGCCCGGCTGGCTCGTCATCAGGAGGTGGTGGGCGGCGCCCACCACGGCCAGGGCCGCGGCCTCCGGATCGACGGTGGCCGCCACCCGTCCGCGCCGGCGTTCGGTCACGAGGTAGCGCGCGATGGAGCCCTCGATCGCGGCGAAGCCCGGCGCGCCCGCTTCCAGTGCCTCCCGGACACGCAGGGCGGCGGCCGGGCGCGTCATGGCCGCAGCCGCGACGGCCGGACCGCCCGAGTCGAGCAGCGCCAGGGCGACCGCCCCGAGGTTCTCCGCCACCGTGCGCTCCCCGACGAGCCCCGCCAGGGCCTCGGCCCTGGCGGCGGTACGGGCGAACCGGTCGAGGCAGAGCTCCGCGACGAACTCGTCGAGCCCCGCGAAGTGCGTGTGCAGCAGCCCCTTGGCGCACTCGGCCTCGGTGGTGACGGCACGGCTGGTCAGCGCGCCGGGGCCACCCCGCTCCAGGACCCGCTCGGCCGCCGCGAACAGCCGCTCCCGTACGTCCGGCGTCGCCACTCCGCGCGGTGACATGGGCCCTCTCCCGTTTCGCTGCCGTGATCGCGGGGCTCGTCCCCGCTCCGGGGATCCTAGCCGGGGTTGTCAGTATGGGCGCGTGCCCATACTGTTTGGGCGCACGCCCATTCTCTGTCACCGCACAGGAGGCACCCATGCCGGACGTCGTCAACACCGAGCAGGCGCAGGCCTGGAACGGCCCCGAGGGTGCCCACTGGGCACGCCATCAGGACCGCTGGAACGCCGTGAACGAAGGCTTCAACGAGCCGCTCCTCGACGCCGCGGCGCTCACCGCGCAGAGCCGTGTCCTCGACATCGGCTGCGGGGCCGGCCAGACCACCCGCCTCGCCGCACGCCGGGCTCCCCGGGGGTGCGCGCTCGGGCTCGACCTGTCCGGCCCGATGCTGGCCGAAGCCCGCGCCCGGGCTGAGCGCGAAGGCCTGCGCAACATCGCCTTCACCCGGGGCGACGCGCAGGTCCATCCCCTGGAGCCGGCCGCCCACGACTGTGCGATCAGCCGCTACGGCGTGATGTTCTTCGCCGACCACGTGGCCGCCTTCGGCAACATCGGGCGGGCGCTGCGGCCGGGCGGGCGTCTGGCGTTCGTGTGTCCGGCGGACGCCGGGGCCAACGGCTGGGTCGAGGCGCTGCTGGCCCTGCGCGGTCTGCTGCCGCTCGGTGATCTGGCCCGGCCGGGACTGCCCGGCATGTTCTCGCTGGCCGACCCGGACCGTATCCGCGAAGTCCTCACGGCGGCCGGGTTCACCCGCATCACCGTCACCCGCCGCCAGGCGTACGGGACGTGGGGGAGCGGCGCCGCGGACGCGGCGGAGTTCCTGCTCGGCACCGGACCCGGCAGCCACCTCATGGCGCAGGTGGACGAGGCGACCGGGGCCGGTGCCCGCCGGACGCTGGAGGAGTGGCTGCGGCCCCATGAGGCGGCGGACGGCACCGTCCGGCTGCTCAGCACCTCGTGGCTGGTGACGGCGGACCGCCCGGCCTGAAACCTGCCCGGGGTGTTTTCGGCGGCCCGGGCCGGGAATCCAGGGAGGGCCGTTCCCGTACGGCGGAGACCGCTCGGGGAGCCCGAGAACTTCCGGGGGGTTCCGGGGAGTTCCTGGAAGTGACGACGAGAAGGGCTGTCATGCCGAGTCCCACCGCAGCGCGTCCGGCCCCCACCCCCTTGCCGCCGTTGCACCGCGTCGAGTTGGGCGGCTCCGGGCCCGAGGACGTCGTCTTCGACGCCTCCGGCCGTCTGCTGGCGGGTGTGGCGGACGGGCGCGTCCTGCGGATCGGCCTTCCCGGACCGGGTGGGCCCGCGCGCTCCGCCGACGTCGTGGAGGTCGCCCGGACGGGCGGACGCCCCCTGGGTCTCGAAGTCCTGCCCGACGGGCGGCTGTTGGTGTGCGACGCGGAGCGCGGACTGCTACGCATCGATCCGGACGGCCGGGCGGGTGTCGAGGTGCTGGCCGACTCGGTGGCGGGAGCGCCGCTGCGCTTCTGCAGCAACGCCGTCGCGGCGGCGGACGGCACGGTCTACTTCACGGTGTCCAGCCGCCGTCACGGCCTCGACGACTGGCTGTCCGACATCGTGGAGCACGAGCCCACCGGCGTACTGGCACGGCTCGCGCCCGGGGACGAGCCCGAAGTGCTGCTCGACGGGCTCCAGTTCGCGAACGGCGTGGCGCTCGCGCACGACGAGTCGTTCGTGACGGTGGCGGAGACCGGCGCGCGCCGTATGACCCGGCTGTGGCTGACCGGCCCCGCGTCCGGCCGCCACGACACCCTGGCCGAGAACTTGCCGGGCTTCCCCGACAACATGTCCCGCGGCCCCGGCGGCGGTTTCTGGGTCGCGCTCGCCGGGCCGCCCATGCCCCCACTGGACCTGCTGCACCGGAGCGGACCCCGGCTGCGCCGCGCGGTGGCCGCCGCGGCCCGCCGGCTGCCGCCTCCGCCCGCCCTCGGCGGCGCACGGGTGGCCGAGGTGGACGCGTACGGGAGGGTCGTGCGTGAACTGCGGGGGCGCGGCTACCGGATGGTGACCGGCGTGGCGGAGAACGCGGGACGGCTCGCCCTGGGCAGCCTCCGCGAGGGTGCCGTGGCCTGGTGCGACCTCGGCGGGCCCGCGACGCGCTGACCGGGCGCCTGTCGTTGGCCTCGGCATCGGGGGACGGCGGTACGGCGGCGAGTGGTGCGATCCGCCCGGACGGAGAGACCCCGAGAGGAAACGAGACGTTCCGTCTTGACTGACGGGCCCGTGCGGGGCATAGTGAGCGCATCAAGCGAGACGCAGCGTCTCGCCACGGAGAGGGGAGCGCCGGATATGCGTACGTCAGCTGAGGGGACCGATCGGGTCTGGTTCATCACCGGCGCCAGCCGCGGCCTCGGCCGCGCCTTCGCCGAGGCCGCGCTGGCCGCGGGTGACCGCGTGGCCGCCGTGGCACGCACCGCCGGGCCGCTGGAGGAGCTGGCCTCCGCCCATCCGGGGCGGGTCCTTCCCCTCACCGCGGACGTGACCGACCGGGACGCGGTCTTCGCGGCCGTGGCCGACGCGGTGGCCCGGTTCGGGCGGCTCGACATCGTCGTCAACAACGCGGGCATGCTGTCGATGGGCATGATCGAGGAGTTCACCGAAGCCGAGGCCCGCGCCCAGATGGACATCAACTTCTTCGGCGCGCTGTGGGTGAGCCAGGCGGTGATGCCCACCCTGCGCGAGCAGGGCTCCGGCCACATCGTCCAGATCTCCAGCATCGGCGCGCTCGCCGGCTTCCCCAGTACGGGGCTCTACGGCGCCAGCAAGTTCGCGCTGGAGGGGATGAGCGAAGCGCTGGCCATGGAGGCCGCCGGTTTCGGGGTCAAGGTGAGCATCGTGCAGCCCGGCGGCTACTGGACCGACCTCTACACCGCCATGCACACCACGAACGCCAGGGAGGAATACGGGCCGCTGCGCGCCGAGTTGGAGAAGCAGTTCGCCGAGGGGTCGATCGACAGCGACCCGAAGCTGGCCGCCGAGGCGCTCCTCAAGCTCGTGGACAGCGACGAACCGCCGCTGCGTCTGCTGCTGGGAAGCATGATCTACGATCTCGCCTTCGACATCTCACGCAAGCGCATGGACACCTGGGCCGCCTGGGAGGACGTCAGCCGCGCCGCCGAGCACGCCATCCCCGCGGGAAGCGGCACGGGCCACTGACCGCGACTCCAGGGGGCGCCCTTCTAGGGCGCGGGGAGCGAACACTCACCGGCAGGGTCCGCCACCGCCGCCGCCAGGTGCGCCCGGAACCAGCGGTGGCCCGGGTCCGCCGAGTTGCGGGGGTGCCAGGCCATGCCCAACTCCAGGGGGGCCAGGTCGAGCGGGATGGAGAAGGTGCGCAGGCCCAGCGCGGTGATGGTGTCGGTGAGCCAGTCGGCCAGGGTGAGCGCGACGAGGTCGGTGGACCGGGCGAGCAGCATCGCACTCGTATGGCTGGGCACCACGACCGCCGTCCGGCGGCGCAGCCCGAGCTCCGCGAGCGCGCTGTCGATGGGGCCGAGGCGTTTGCCCAGCCGGGAGACGCCGATGTGGTCGGCCGCGGCGAAACGGCGCGCGGTGACGTGCCCGCCGAACAGGGGGTGACCGGCGCGGGCGACACCCACCAGCGGTATCCGGGTCAGCGCCCGGGTACGGATCTCCGGGTCGAGGTGTTCCAGGACGCCGAGTTCCACGTCCACCAGGCCCTGGCGCAGGGCCGGGCCGCCCTCCATGGCCTCCGGCAGGAAGACCACGTCCACGTGGGGGGCCTCGGCGCGGATGCGGTCGGTCAGGGTCCCGGCCAGACCCGCCATCAGCAGGTCGGTGGCCTGGACGGTGAACGTGCGATGGAGGTGCGCGGCGTCGAAACCCGCCCCGGGCCGCAGAAGGTTCTCGCAGCCGCGCAGCAACGCGCCCACCTCGTCGCGCAGTTCCAGGGCGCGCGGGGTGGGGACCAGGCCCTGACCGGCCCGGACCAGCAGGGGATCGCCGACGGCGCGCCGCAGCCGGGCCAGCGTACGGCTGACGGCGGCGGGCGAGGTCCCGAGCCGCTCGGCGGCGCGGGTCACGCTGTTCTCCTGGAGCAGGACGTCCAGTACACGCAGCAGATTGAGGTCCAATACCGCTCCTGAGCTGCGTTGTTACACCTGGGGCAAGAATGTGGTGCTCATTCTTGCATGGTGCGCGCGGCTCCCCGTGGCGAGAGTGGAGACGTCCGCGAGACACCTCGCGTGATGTTCACCCCACCCTTCGAGGGAGCCTTCCGTGCACCAGTCCCCCCGCCCCGGCCGCGCCGGCGATCTGCTGGCAGTGGTCAGTCAGAGCGGGCCCACCGTCTCGTTCTTCGACGCCGCCACCGACCGGCACGTGGACACCGTCGACGTCCTCGCCGAGCCCCACGAGTTGTGCTTCGACCCGACGCAGCGCCTGCTGTGGTGTGCCACCACGTACGACTCCGGCTACTACCACGCGAACGGCGGCCGACGGACCGAACTGACCGTCATCGACCCCGACACACGGCGCGTCGTCGAGGTGATCGACCTCGCTCCCGAACACGGCCCGCACGGACTGGCGTTGGACGCGGCACGCCACCGCCTCTATGTGAGCGTGGAGGGCTCGGCGGACCGGCCCGGCGGAGTCGTGGTGATCGACACCGAGACCCGTCGGCCCCTGGGCAGGATCGACACGGACGCGCCCGGCCCGCACTGGTTCGCCATCGACCCGCAGGGCAGGACGGGGTACGCCACCAACAAGGAAGCGCCGTTCGTCTCGGTGGTCGACCTCGAACGCGGCGTCCTCACGGCGAAGATCGAGGTGCCCGGCAGTGAGGGGCTGGCGGTGTCCGCCGACGGCTCCCACGTGTACGTGGCCTCCCCGTACGCCGGTTCCTTCCTCTCGGAGACCGGTGACCGGCCGGACACCGGGATCACGGTCATCGACGCCCGGACGGCGTCCGTCGTCGACACACTGCGCACGGACGGCGTGGTGCTGCCGGTGCACCTCACCTCGACCGGCCTGCTGCTGGCGGGTGAGCTGCGGACGGAACCCGACCCGGCGTCCCGGCTCGGCCGCCAGGCTCCGGGCCTGCTCACGGTGGTCTCCGCCGACACCCGCGAGCGGCTGGGCGCGGTGGAGGTGGGGCTCTTCCCCCTGACCATCACCTCGTCACCGGACGGCCGGCTCGCGTACGTGTCGTGCGTGGTCTCCTCCACGGTCCACGTCGTGGACCTTCGGACGATGGAGGAGCTCGGCCGGCTGGACATCGCCAAGACGGGCGAGCCCGGCGCGCACGGGCTGGCGTACATCCCGCGCGCGGCCGGGAGCCCGGAAGCCGTCCGGACCGGGCCGGGGCTATGACCCGATCGGGATCCGGAGCACCTGCCCCGGCACGATCTTGTCGGGGTCGGTGATCTGGGCCGGATTGGCCCGCACGATACGCGGATACAGGGCGGCGTTGCCGTAGTACGACTTGGCCAGCGCCGACAGCGTCTCGCCCTTGGCCACCGTGTGCTCGCGGTATCCGTAGTAGCCGGGCACGATGTGCGGCCCGTAGACGACGGGGACGGTGACGGCGTTGATCTCGCCGCCGTCCCGGGCCCTCGCCTCGAAGACCTGGACGAGCAGCCGGTCGGCCTGGAAGGCGGTGTGGCCTACGTCGAGGGTGAAGTGGAACTGTGCGTGCTCCCCGGTGCCGCCGCCCGCGGCGAACGTGCCGGTCACCTGCTGGTGGCCGTCACTGATCCGGTACTCCAGAGTCGCTTCGAAGCCGGTGGCGACGCCGCCGACGTGGATCGGGTTGCCGACCAGGTCGAGTGGGCGCGGTTGGTCCACGCGGTTGGTCATGGAGCCTCCCCAGGGGGTGAGTTGTCCGGCACTGGCAGCTTGGGCGGCGCGCCGACGGAAGACAACCGCGGGCTTCGGTCGTTTTTCGTCGGCGCCAGGCTGACGTGCCGGCCGCGCCCGGCCCCCGGGGAACAGCAGCCATGTCGGTCGAGTGACGGGTGGTCAGGCGGAGTCGCTCGTCATACCGCCGATCATCTCGGCCAGTACGCTCCGCCGGTCCTCGCCCGGCAGGGGTCGCAGGGGACGGGCCAGCCGGTCGCTCTCGTAGTGCCAGCGGTGGTCGAGGTCCCGGGGCACGGCGTCGCTCTCGCGGATCTCGGCGTGGGTGCCGAGCAGGTCCGTGAGGTCCTGGGCGAGGTCGTGCCAGGAGACGTGACCGCTCACCGCGTTGGCGACGCCGTGGACGGGGCGGTCCAGGCACTCCGTCGCCGCGCGGGCCAGGGCCGCCGCGTGGACCCAGGCGGCGCCGTACCAGGGGTGGCCCTCGGTGCCGGGACGGGGCACCTCGATCGGCTCGCCCCGGACGGCGGCCTGGTAGAGCGTGCCCAGCGCGCCCCAGCGCAACTGCTCACGCAGCCGCTCGTGCGCGCCCCAGACGATCGGGGACCGCACGGCGCTCGCTCCGCCGCGCCCGTCGGTGCCGGCCGCGCGCAGCACCATGGCCTCGCAGTCGGCCTTGGCCCTGCCGTACGGACTGAGGGGCTCGCAGGACGGGGACTCCTCCACGACCCGGTGGGCGCTCGGATGCCCGTACGCGTCGACGCTGCTGACGAAGACGAAGGGGCCGCCGCGCCAGGCGTCGACCATCGTCTCCATGGCCGCCAGGTCCACGTCGGGCCGGGTGAAGGTGGAGGCGGCGTGGATGACCGCGTCCGCGTCCGCGACGGCGTCGCGCAGTCCTGCCAGGTCGGTGAGGTCGCCCTCGATGACGTCGACGCCTTCGGCGGCGATCAGATGGGCGGACTCGGGGCGTGCCAGGGCCAGTACGGGGCGGCCCCGGGCGGCCAGTTCCCGCAGGACGAACGCGCCGACGCCCCCGGTCGCGCCGGTGACCAGCACCGTGCCGGGCCGGGTGGCCCGGGACCGGGCGGGCCTGGCGGTGGCCTTGGCCGCGGCCTGCTGGGCTGCGCGCTCGTCCAGGAGCGCGGTCAGCGCCCGGGGCGTGCGGGCCTGGAGCACGTCGAGACCGGTGAGCGGCAGGCCGAGCCCGGTGCGCAGACGTTCTGCGAGCTGCACGGCGACCAGAGAGTGGCCGCCCAGCTCGAAGAAGTCGCCGTCGGGCGGCGGGGCGAGCCCGAGCAGCGCGGTGAACGCCTCGGTGACGGCGGTGGCTCGCGGCCCGCAGAGGGCGGCCGGGGCGGCTGTACCGGGCAGCCCGTCGGTCGTCCGCGGCAGCGTGTCGAGCACCGTGACCGCGGCGGGTACGGACTCGGGCGCGAGCGAGCGGCGCAGCAGACCGAGCAGCTCGTTGCCGGACGGTCCGGCGCTGTCGTCGAGGACGGCATAGGCGACCGGCCGCCCCTGCTCGGACCGGACGACCACCGCGTCGGCGACCTGGGGGTGGGCGCGCAGGGCCTGGGCGGCCGGGTGCGCGTCCTTCCCAGCGGGGGCGGCCCCGGACGGGACCTCCGCCGCGGCCCGGGTGCTCCGGTCCCGAGGTGCGCCGAGGCCGGGCACCTCGCTCAGGGCGCGTTCCGGGTCGGCCGCCGCCGCCTCCAGCACGGCGGCGTAGTCCCGTACGGTCGCCTCGGCCGCGGCGTCGTCCAGCGCGCCGCGGTCGAACTGCACCAGCGCCGCGGGCTGTTCGGCGTCGCCGAGCCCCAGGCCGTAGGACAGGGTGAACTTGGCGCCCCCGGTGGGCACGTCCACGTACTCGGGCGAGGTGCCGGGCAGCCGCAGCACCGTCGGCTCGCCCAGCACGTCACAGGTGACACGGACCAGCGCGGTGCCGTCGGCGCCGCGTGCCGTGGCGCCGAGCCGTTCCAGGGCGAGGTCGAAGGGGATGTGCCGGTGGCGCTGGGCATCCAGGAGCGCGTCGCGTACGCGGTGCAGCAGTTGGGCGAAGGACGGGTCTCCGGAGGCGTCGACGCGGACGGGCAGGGTGTTGACGCACAGACCGACCAGGCCGCGCATGGCGGCCCCCGCGCGATGGGTGCCCGCCACGCCGATGACCAGGTCGTCGTCGCCGGTGAGACGGTGGAGCGCGGCGAACGCGGCGGTCAGCGACACCGCGAAGAGCGTGGCACGGTGTCCGGCGCCGAGGCCGCGCAGCGCGTCGGGCAGAGCGGGTGCGAGCGGCACGGTGTGAACGGCCGCCGACCGGGCCGTGTCGGACGGTGCCGGGGCCGCGGGCGCGGGCAGCCGGGGCGGGGTGGCGTCGGCGAGCAGGGCGCTCCAGCGGTCCAGTTCGGCCCGCAGGCCCGGTATCGCCTCGTGTTCGCGGCGCGCGTGGTCGGCGTACTGCGGCGGCGCGTCGGGGAGGGCCGGACCGGAGCCGTCGGCGGCGGCGGTGTACAGCGCGGCGAGCTCGTCGGCCACGGTGTCCAGGGAGCCGCCGTCGATGGCGATGTGATGGAACGTCAGCAGTACGGTGTGGTCCCGCTCCGCGTGGCGCAGGACGCGGGCCCGTACTGCCTCGCCCGCCGCGAGGTCGAACGGCCGGGCCGCCTCCTCCCGCAGCAGCGCGGGGGCGTCGGCCGGGTCGGCCTCGACGACGGGCACGGCGACGGCGGTCGGGGCCGGAAGCACCTCCTGGAAGGGCTCGCCGTCCTTCTCCCCGTAACAGGTGCGCAGGATCGTGTGCCGGACCACCAGCGCGCGCAGGGCGGTGGCGAGCGCGGCGGGGTCGAACGGGCCGCGCACCCGGGTGGCGAAGGGGACGTGGTACGAGTCGCCCGCGCCGCCGAGCCGTTCCATCAGCCACATGCGGCGCTGGGCCCGGGACAGCGGCAGACGGCCGGGCTCCGGGGCGGTGTCGGCCGGGGCGGCCGGGGAGCGCCGGGCGGCGCCGGCGCGGGCCCTGCGCAGCAGTTCGAGCTGGAGCCGTTGTCGTTCGGCTCGGGCCGTGGGGTCGGCGTCAGTGGACATCGCTGTGCTCCGGGGTGCGGGGGTGGAGGTCGCTGTGGGCGGACAGCAGGGCCCGTTCGATCAGGGCGGCCTGCGCGGCGACGGTCGGGGCGGCGAAGAAGTCGGCGAGGGCGAGCTCGACGCCGAGCTCCTCGCGCAGGTCGTCGGTGACGGCGAGGGCGAGCAGGGAGTGACCGCCCAGGGCGAGGAAGTCGGCCTCGCCGTGGGTGACCTCGCTGCCCAGGGACCGGCTCCACACCTCGGCGACGGCCTGCTCCAGCGGGGTCATCGCCGGAGCCGGCGCCTCGGTCCGCTCCTGGGCGGTCTGCGGGCGGTGGGCCAGCGCGCGCCGGTCGACCTTGCCGGAGGGGGTCAGCGGAAGCCGCTCCACCAGGGTGAGGGCGTCCGGCACCAGATGGGCGGGCAGGACGGCGGTGAGCCGGTCGCGCAGCGCGGAGGCGGTGGGCACCCGGCCGGGCGCGGCGACGACGAACGCGACCAGACGCGCCTCGGGCGTACCCGGGCCGTCGACCGTGACGGCGGCGTCGTCCACGTCCGGCTCGCTGCGCAGGGCGTGTTCGACCTCGCCGGGTTCGATGCGGAACCCGCGGACCTTGATCTGGTCGTCGTTGCGGCCGTGGAAGTCCAGGACGCCGTCGGGGCGGGCGGAGACGAGGTCGCCGGTGCGGTAGAGGCGTCCGGCGGTCGGGTGGTCGACGAAGCGCTCGGCGGTCAGCTCGGGCCGGCCCGTGTAGCCGTCGGCGAGCCGGGTGCCGCCGACCCACAGCTCGCCCCGCCCGCCGTCGGGGACCGGGTTCCCGTCGGCGTCCAGGACGTGGACGGTGGCCCCGGCGATGGGGCGGCCGATCGGCGGCGGAGCGTCGCAGTCGTGCACGGTGACCGTGTGGGCGGTGGCGAAGGTGGTCGTCTCGGTCGGCCCGTAGCCGTTGACGAGCTCCAGCCAGGGGAAGGCGGTCAGCACATCGCGGGCGTGGCCGGCGGCCATGGCCTCACCGCCCACGACGACCGAGCGGAGCTGGGCGAATACCCGCGAGCGGCGGGCGGCGAGCTGGTGGAAGAGCGCCGTGGTGAAGAACGCCACGGTCACGCCGTGGCGTTCGACGTGCCGGGCCAGGTCCTCCAGGGACGGCCGGGGCACGGTGCACACCACGACCGCGGCGCCGTTGGCGAGCGCCGTCCACACCTCGAACGTCGAGGCGTCGAAGGTCATCGGCGAGTGGAACAGCACCCGGTCGCGGGCGGTGACGGTGACGTACTCGGGCGCGGTGACCAGTTCCGCGACCGCCCGGTGCGCGATGGTGACGCCCTTGGGGCGGCCGGTGGAGCCGGAGGTGAACATGATGAAGGCCGGACTGTCGGCGCCGGCGCCACCGGTCGACGGGCCGCCGTTCAGCGGTGTTTCCGGCAGGGCGAGGACGGGCCCGGTGAGCCCGGCGGCGTCCAGCAGCTTGGCGTCGCCGAGGGTGAGGGTGACACCCGCGTCGGCGATCATCCCTTCGGTGCGGGGCCGGGGCTGGGCGGGATCGAGCGGTACGCACACGGCGCCGGCTCCCCACAGGGCGAGCTGCGCGACGACCGTGCGGGCGGAGCGGGTGGTCAGCAGCGCCACCCGGTCGCCGGGCGCCACCCCGTGCTCGCGCAGATGCGCGGCGAGGGCGCGTCCTGCCTGGTCGAGCCGGCGGTAGGTGAGGGTGGCGTCGCCGTCGACCACGGCCAGGGCGTCGGGGGTGCGGGCGGCGTGCCGGGCCACGAGGTCGGGCAGCGCGGCGGCCGTGCGGTGTGCGGGGGTGGATGTCATCTCAGGCTCCTGCCGGTCGCGGGGTCCACCGCTGGTCGAGGAGGGCGGCGAAGGCGCCCAGGTCGGTGCTGCGCAGCAGTTCGTGGGCGCGCGGGCGGACACCGCTCTCGCGCTCGACGACCGCGAGCAGTCGCGCGGCGACGACGGACGTGCCGCCGATGTCGGTGAAGTTGTCGCCGAGTACGGTCTCGGGCCGCCCCAGGAGCTCGCGTACGGTCGCGAGGACGAGGCGCTCGCCCGGGG
>NZ_JBJHPC010001051.1:0-1116 GCF_045257485.1 Streptomyces sp. YS-3
GCCTCCCGCCCCGCCGCCCCGGTGGGACGTGGACCGACCGGTGGCACCTGTCGCCGAGTTCACCTGGCACGGCCCCGAACTGCCGCCGGAAGCCCTCAACCACCTACTGGAGAAGGGACTGCTCCCGCAGAGCATCACCCGCATGCCCAAGGCCACGACCGGGCCACGGCCGGCGCTGCCCAGCACGGCCTTCACCTCGGCCGGCCTGCCCGTCCGCACCCCGCGCTTTCCCATACAACCCGCGCCCGAGCACCAGTACCGGCAGCACACCAGCGCTCCGCACCCGCCCTACCCGACCACCACGGCCCTCGGCACAATCCTCATCGCACCCATGCCGTCGCGCCCTCCGCATCGCGGCACCCCTGTCCCCGCCAACGACGCCGACCCGCTTGGCGATACGGCGCTCTTGGACTGCGACGAGGCACTCACCGGCGCCCCGGCCCCCTGCTCCCCCGCTACCCTCGAACCGCAAGAGTTAGCCGCCTGCACCAGCTGCGGCATGCTGTCGTACGTGGACCTCAAGAAGCTCACCCAACGGGGAACAAGATGCCCCGTCTGCAACGGCGTCTGCCTACCGAGCAGCATGTCCACCCCGACCAGCTAGGTTATCGGTCTCCTGGTCGTCATTTGCGAGCAGGTCCACAATGCCCGTTCCCCGCAAGACCCGTGGCCGATTACCTGCTGGAGGCTATCGCCGCCGCACCCCGCTGGGAGCGGGGCGTCTTCTCGCCGACCCGGCGGGGTTCGATCGTGCGGGGATCCACGGCTTCCCCCGGCGCACCCTGCTGGTAGAGGCGACGCCGGCCTCCAAGCGAATCCGCCCACAGCAATTCGGGGCGTGCGGCGGGAAGGCGGCAGTAGCGTGCACCGTGACGCGGTGGCATGCCCAGACGGACATCGTCAACATCACCTGCGCTAGCCGAGTGCCAGCTCCTCCACGAGCCACGACACGGCAGGACCCGGGAATCGAGTCCTCGCCGGACACGTCGACCGACCCGACGATCTTCTGAAAGCGGGGAAGGACAGACCCGATGACGGCACACCGCGGCCGACAAAGCCCCTCAACGGGACCGCGCAGCGTCCGACGGCGCACCGCCCCACACCCGCACCCGGCAC
>NZ_JBJHPC010001052.1:0-1110 GCF_045257485.1 Streptomyces sp. YS-3
TTCCCACCCGGGCCGGATCACCTGGGACCCCACCGATCAGGCCGAGCCCGTACCGGTCCCRCCGACTGTGGTCGACGGTGACGGGGACCTGTGGCTGCGGGACCGGGGCACTGGCACCTGGACCATGCCCGAGTTCAACCCGAAGGAGTTCCCGGCCCGCTGTGGCGAGGTTCTGACGTGGAACGAGCTTGCCCGCGAGTTCGGCCCGCTCACCGCACTGGCCGACGACCGCCGCATCGGCGGCGGCCGACGCTGACCGCGCAGCCTTCAGGGATGACCGCGCCCCTGAAGCGCCCGTTACGGGTAGCTGGGAGCTCCAGCTCACCGCCGAGCTCTCATTGGAGCCGCGCCCCCACGCGCCGATCAGTGACTCAGCGTGGCCGGTCCACAGAGCCTGAGCCAGAACCCGTTCTCGTGAACAAGGCCAGACGCCCTCTCACCGAGCACGATGGGACCGGTTGGCGAGACCGCTGTGCGATGCGCCCCTTCGTGGGGGTGGAGGCACGTTGTGGGGTCCCCTTGCCTCCCCCATGGTGGTAGTGCACCGGACGTGCGGGAACAAAGACCTCAAGTCTTTGTTCCCGCACGTCCGAGGCGCCCGCTCCTGCGCGGCGAAGGCCGCAGGTGAGAGCGGGTGTGGATGCAAGGTGTCCGCGGACCCGCTGAAGATCACGGGCACGGGCCGCCGGTAGGGCGCCGGCATGGGCGCCGTTCGTTCCGTTGCTCTGTTAGTCGTCGCCGTCTCTTCGAGATCGGCGGCGCCTGGCTGGTCTGGCAGGTCATCCGCGAGCACAAGGGCGGGATCTGGATCGGCGCCGGCGCCATCGCGCTCGGCTTGTATGGGGTGGTGGCCACCTTCCAGTCCGACGACAACTTCGGTCGCATCCTCGCCGCGTACGGCGGGATCTTCGTGGCCGGGTCGGTCGCCTGCGGCATGACCGCCGACGGCTGCCAGCCGACCGCTTTGACGTGATCGGCGCCCTGGTATGCCTCGCGGGGATGGCCGTGATCATGTACGCGCCCCGCAGCCACTGACCGACCTCGGCCACCGCCCGAAAGGTCGCAATCGCCGTGAGGAACATGACGCCCGACGCCAGGTCCGTCCCGCCC
>NZ_JBJHPC010001053.1:0-1107 GCF_045257485.1 Streptomyces sp. YS-3
GCCCACCTCGACCTGTACGGAGGCCGCGTAGGTGCCGGGCTTGAGGCGGGCCGCCCGCACCTGGACGGCGACCTCCACGGCCGCCAACTTCGTCGCCGCCGACCGCAAGCACGGCACCCGCTTCCAGCGGATGTTCACCCCCTTCACGGTCCCCGACGGCGGTGGCCCGGTCGAGCTGCGCCTGTGCGCCGAGGCGGGGGAGGCCCGGGTGCGGTTCGACAACGTCCGGATCGTGCCCGCCCGGCCCACCGCGAAGGAGGGCGCGCTGGTGTACGAGGACTTCGAGAACGTGCCGCAGGGCTGGGGCGTCTTCGTCAAGGGCGACGCGGGCGGCGCCACCGACCCCCGCACCCACATCGCGCAGCGGCACGCCCCGTACACCCAGCGGGGCTGGAACGGGAAGGCGATCGACGATGTGATCGACGGCGGCCAGTCGCTCAAGTCGCGCGGCGAGAACGAGGGTCTGGTCTACCGGACCGTGCCCTTCACCGTCCGCTTCCTGCCCGGCAGGCGCTACCGCGTGACCTTCCGGTACGCCTGTGAGAAGGCCGGACAGTACGCGTGGGTCACGGCCGTCGACGAGGGCTCCGGCACCCGCGAGCTGAGCCGGGAGGTGTTCGGGGCGGCGACCGGACCGACCGTGTTCACCTACGAGTTCACGGCCCCCGCGAGCGGCGAGGCATGGGTCGGGCTGCGCAAGACCGGGGACGACGGGACGGCGGAGTTCACGCTGGACGCGTTCGAGGTGCGCGAGGCGTAGCCGGGGGAACAGGGAGCTGCCCCGCCCCCCGGAGGGAGGCGGGGCAGCGGCCGGACCGGGTGGAGGAGAGGCGCGGCCCGGACGGTTCCCCGGCGGTTCCGGGGCTAGTGGAACGTCACTTCCGCGCCCGTCGTGTCCTCCGCCTCGGCCTCCCACACCCACACCTCGTTGGCCCGCTCCCGCAGCACCGCCCCGGGGACGTGGAGGGACCGCTGCGGACCGGTGTTCCAGTACCGCCCGAGGCAGAAGCCGTTGACCCAGACGAACCCCCGGACCAGACCGCGCGGTTCCAGACGCGCGTCGCCCGCGTCCGGGGCGTCGAACGTGCCCCGGAACAGCCCCCGCCC
>NZ_JBJHPC010001054.1:0-1106 GCF_045257485.1 Streptomyces sp. YS-3
CCCGTCGGCCGCTATCCGGTCCGCCCCCACCAGCACGGCGTCCACCTCCCCCGCCGCGAACAGCGACCCCGCGGCATTGTCGGTCAGCAAGCTGTACGCCATGCCACTGCGCGCCGCTTCGTACGCGGTCAGTCTGGCCCCTTGGAGCAGTGGCCGCGTCTCGTCGACCCACAGCCGCCGCAGCCGGCCCGCCCGGTGCGCGGCCAGCGCCACCGCGAACGCGGTGCCCTCGCCGCCCGAGACCAGCCGCCCGGTATTACAGTGCGTGAGCACCCGGTGGCTGCCGCCGGGCAGCAGCTCGTCGAGCAGGGCCAGACCGTGGGCCGCCATCCTGACACTGGCCTCCGCGTCCGCCCGATGCAGGGCCCTCGCAGCCGCCAGGGCAGCCGCCCCCGCCTCCTGCGGACCCGCGCCCTTGCCCAGGGCCGCCTGATACGCCCCGACCGCCAGCCGCACCCCGTACCCGAGGTTCACCGCGGTGGGCCGCGCCGCCGCCAGCAGAGCCGCGGCCTCCTGGACGTCGTAGCCGCGCACCCCGGCCAGCGCCACCCCGTACGCCCCGGCGATACCCAGCAGCGGCGCCCCGCGGACGGCCAGCGTCTGGATGGCGCGCACCAGCCCCGGCACATCCGTACAGACCAGCTCCACCTCCTCGGCAGGCAGCCGGGTCTGGTCGAGGAGCACCAGCACCGGCCCCTCCGGCGGCTCGTCCCAGCGCAGCTGTTCCAGTCCCGACGGCTCGGAGCCCACGGTGGATCGCACCTCGTGATCAGCCATCCGCCCAGTCTGCCCGGTGAGCCACCGACAATTGAAGGTGCTAACGAGATACGGGGGCCGGTCCGCGGCCCGGAACCGCATGGCACGATGGCTGCCGACCCCAAGGAGCCGGCTCGTCGAGCTGGTCCCACGACCAATCCACGAGGTGGACGACCGTGAACGACTCTCCGGGCTGGGCTTCGCCCGGATCGGCCCCCTCCGACGGCGAGGACACCGGCGCGCCCGGGCAGCCCGAGCCCTCCGACCGGGCCCGCGCGTCCTCGCAGTGGTCCCGGAACCAGCCTCCGGCGGGMCAGTGGTCGCCTCCGGCCGCCACCCCGGGCCAGGGC
>NZ_JBJHPC010001055.1:0-1106 GCF_045257485.1 Streptomyces sp. YS-3
GGTGGAGCGGGGGGAGCCGCCGGGCCGTTCGCGCGGTCCCGCGGGGGACGGGGCGAGCTCCGCGAGGAGGTCGGGGAAGCGGCGGGCCAGCGACTGGAGCCACACCGTGTCCGCGCTCTCGCCGCTCATCGCTCCGCCTGCCCGGGCGTGTGCGCCGAGGGCCGCCTCACCTCGCGGCCGTTGCGCCAGAGCCGTCCGCCGCTCACCCCGTCGAAGAAGGTGTGCGCGGGGTCGACGACCACCTCGCACTCCCTGCGAATGGGACACTGATTGCATGCTCGCAATACCGGTTCCGCCTCGGAGGGAACGCGGGCGAACACGGAGTGTTGTGGGAGGTTCGCGCAGGCGGCGGCCCTGCGCCAGTCGAGGTCATCCACCGCTCGGGATAAGTCCGAGGTCAAGGGTGCTTTTGGAGTGGTCAGGTGTGCGGGCACGTGCAAACCCCTCCCCACGTATGGGAACACGAGTTCGGCAAATTGCGAACGCGTGATCAGGGTGACACGGTGCGTGCGCGTACGCAAGCGACTCATGCGTGCGGGCGCGCACCTACTGTCGCGCGAGCGTGCCGGGGGTACGCTGTCTCCCGCGACGAGGGAGAGCGACCACATGGGTTCGAGCGCACGGGCCGGCGCCCGCAACGAGCAGGGCTACCGCGGTGACGGCGGTCGCGGCCACGCGGACGGGCTGGAGGAGTTCGCCGCCTGGATCGAGCGCCTGATGCGGCTGCGGAACTACGACATCGACAGCCCGCGCGGCGGCGGCAAGTCCAAGCTCGCGGACGACGCCGGGGTCCACCGGGCCGCCGTCAGCAGGCTGTTGCAGCGCCAGAGCATGCCGGACCTGGAGACCATGCGCAGACTGGCGGCCGTGCTCGGCGTACCGCTGCGGGACATGCTCATCCGCTCCGGCAGGCTCTCCGAGGACGATCTGCCGATCGCCGTGAGCCGCGGCGGGCAGGACGGGGAGGGCGCGACGCCGCTCAGTCCCGAGGAGGCCGCCCGGCGCATGGGGGTGCCCGAGGAACTGCGCGAGCTGTTCGTACGCGTGACGAAGGCGTTCCTGCCGGACGGACGCGAGGGGGCCGGCAGCCCGGGGGTGTGAAGGAG
>NZ_JBJHPC010001056.1:0-1101 GCF_045257485.1 Streptomyces sp. YS-3
GGGGTGGGGTCGCCCGCGCCGGTGGTGGCGCACGGCTCGCCGTTGAGGGTGAACGCGCGGGGCGGTGTGTCGGCGCCGGTCAGGGAGGCGAGGAAGCCGAGGGTGACGCTCGCGCCGTGGGCGAGCGAACCGTTCCAGCTCTCGTTGGCGGCGGTGACGGAGCTGCCGGACTGGGACCACTTGGCGTTCCAGCCCTGGGTCACCTTCTGGCTGCTGGTGAACGCGAAGCCGAGGCTCCAGCCGGACAGCGCGGAGGCGTTGTTGGTGATCGTGACGGAACCCTGGAAGCCGCCGCCCCACTCGTTGGTGACGGCGTACGCCACCGAACAGGACGGCTCGGCTCCGGAGGCCGTGACGTGCGGGACGACGACGGCGCTCGCGAGCACGAGCGCCGCCGCGGTGAGGGGTAATGCCAAGCGCGGGGGGTGTCGCATGAGCGGATCCTTCACGGCCGGGACGTCGGCAGATGCCCGGCGTCCGACGGATGGAAGCGCTCCCACTGGTGGGGCATCACGGTAGGGGCTCGGGTGGCGCATGGCAAGGGAGGAGGACGCGATACGTCGTGGCCGGCTTCCCGGGTGCCTACCGCTGGGCCGGACGGGCCTTCCTGCGAAGGGCCTCGGGGTCCAGGTGGGGCCAACTGCCCTAGAACAGCGAATGAGTTGGCCTCCGATGACGTCTTATGACTTCGACTCCTCAAGCATCTTGACCGCGGGCCTGTCCAACTCCATGCTGGGAGCGCTCCCACTGGTTCAAGACTTGTGTGCAAGCTCCTGTGCCACCCGGTAAGCGCTACCTACTGCGGCTAGCGCGGAAAGATCTCTCGGTCGCTACGTCGCTACGTCGCTACGTCGCTACGTCGCCGGTCGCTCGTACCTGCGGCCGTACTGGCCGCTGCCGCAGGGGCGCCGACGCCAGCGCCCGCGTTCGCGGCGCCTGCCCGCGCGGCCGGGCGCTCGGCGCCGCAGGCGACGACGCCTCGCACTCGCTGATACCACGCCCGTGGGCGGTCACGGGATCGGCCGCGTCACGCCGGACGGGCAGGTCGACCCGGCCTGGGCCCAGGTGCCCCCACCCAACGGGATCGCACCTCCGGGAAAC
>NZ_JBJHPC010001057.1:0-1094 GCF_045257485.1 Streptomyces sp. YS-3
GATCGGTGGCGGGGGCGGCTGGCGTCGCCAGGAGTGCTTCCCGCGCGGCGCGGAACCCTCGGTGCCCCTCTCCCGGTCGGAGGGCGCGGACCTGCCCGGGCCCCTTCCCCGGTCGGTCATGGCCTCACCTCTCGCACTGTCCGCCGCCCATCCGGTCTTGTTCCCGTCTCGTCTCGTTCTGCCCGCTTCATCCTGGGTCTTCGTCGACGGGCTGGGTCGTCTCGGTCGTCTCGGTGCAGGATATCGGGATCAAATGGCGCAGGCTTGGCGTTTCGGACACCAATCGGTCGCCTTGGAGAGTCCCTCGTGCGGATATGGCGGACAGGACCTGTCCTCCTTCCGCGTTAGCTTGCCCCTATGGCCTCACCCCTCACCCCCCGTGCCCTCAACCGCGCCACCCTCGACCGCCAGCACCTCCTGCGCCGCACCTCCGCGCTCGGGCCGAAGGACGCCGTCGCGCACCTCCTGGGGCTCCAGGCCCAAAACGTGAAGCCGCCCTACTTCGCGCTCTCGGCCCGCCTCGCCGGATTCCGGCCCGAGCGGCTCTCCGCGCTCATCGAGGCCCGCGAGCTCGTACGGATCGTGACCCTGCGCTCCACCATCCACCTCCACACCGCCGACGACGCCCTCACCCTGCGCCCGCTCGTCCAGGCGGCCCGCGACCGCGAGCTCAGGCAGTTCCGGGGGCAGCTGGAGGGCGTGGACCTGGAGCGGCTCGCCGGGACCGTGCGGGCGCTGGTCGAGGAGCGGCCGTACACCATGAAGGAGCTGCGGGACGTGCTCGGCCAGGAGTGGCCCTCCGCCGCGCCTTCCGCCCTCTCCCTCGCCGCGCGGTGTGTGCTGCCGCTCGTGCAGGTCACCCCGCGCGGGCTGTGGGGCCGCAGCGGACAGGTCGCGCTGACCACGGCCGAACACTGGCTGGGACGGGCACCGGGGCCGGCCCCGGCGCCCGACGACACCGTGCTGCGCTATCTCGCCGCCTTCGGGCCCGCCTCCGTCAAGGACATGCAGACCTGGGCGGGACTCACCCGTCTCGGCGAGGTCTTCGACCGGCTGCGGCCCCGGCTCCTCACCTTCCGCGACGAGAACGGCGT
>NZ_JBJHPC010001058.1:0-1089 GCF_045257485.1 Streptomyces sp. YS-3
GGGCGGTGTGGGTCGAGGGGCAGATCACCCAGCTCTCGCGGCGGCCGGGCGCGGGGGTGGTGTTCCTGACCCTGCGCGACCCGTCGCACGACATCTCGGTGTCGGTCACCTGCTACCGGCAGGTGTTCGACGCGGTGGCGGACGTGGTCGCCGAGGGCGCCCGGGTCGTGGTCCACGCGAAGCCGGAGTGGTACGCGCCGAGGGGCCAGCTGTCGCTGCGGGCCGCGGAGATACGGCCCGTCGGCATCGGCGAGCTGCTCGCCCGTCTGGAGCAGTTGAAGAAGTCGCTCGCGGCGGAGGGGCTGTTCGCGCTCGACCGCAAGCGACCGCTGCCGTTCCTGCCGCAGCTGGTGGGGCTGGTGGTCGGTCGCGCCTCGGCGGCCGAGCGGGACGTGCTGGAGAACGCGCGCCGGCGCTGGCCCGCGGTCCGCTTCGAGGTGCGCAACGTGGCGGTGCAGGGGGTGCACGCGGTGCCGCAGGTCGTCCAGGCGGTGCGGGAGCTGGACGCGCTCGCCGAGGTCGACGTGATCATCGTGGCGCGGGGCGGCGGCAGCGTCGAGGACCTGCTGCCGTTCTCCGACGAGCAGTTGGTACGGACGGTGGCCGCCTGCCGGACGCCGGTGGTCTCGGCGATCGGGCACGAGCCGGACTCGCCGCTGCTCGACCTGGTGGCCGATCTGCGGGCGTCGACCCCGACGGACGCGGCGAAGAAGGTCGTCCCCGACGTCGGGGAGGAGCTGGACCGGGTGAGGATGCTGCGGGACCGGGCGCGCCGCCATGTCGTCGGCCTCCTCGACCGCGAGGAGCGGGGGCTGGCCGGGATGCTGGGCCGCCCCTGGATGGAACGGCCGCACCGGATGGTGGAGGACAGGGCGGACGAGGTGGACGCGCTGGTGAACCGCTCGCGCCGGGTCCTGGGCCATCTGCTGGACCGTGCCGACTCCGAGCTCGCCCACACCCGCGCGCGCGTGGTCGCACTGTCGCCGGCGGCGACGCTGGAGCGGGGGTACGCGGTGCTCCAGCGGGCGGACGGGGCGGTGGTGCGGGCCCCGGAGGAGGTCGCCGGGGGCGAGGAGTTGCGGGCCAGGG
>NZ_JBJHPC010001059.1:0-1086 GCF_045257485.1 Streptomyces sp. YS-3
GCCCCGGTCCCCGCCGCTGTGCCGGTGCTGATGCGCCATGCCGCCTGCCACAGGGTGGCCTCCATCGCGCGCAAGTCGATGTAGCGGTCCGCCGCCTGGACGGCGACCGCCTGAAAGGTCGCGATGGGGAACCCGAACTGCTCGCGTTTCCCGGTGTACGCGCTGGTCATCGCCAGTACCGCCTCGCCGAGGCCCAGCGCGAGCGCGCAGGTGCCGGTGGCCAGCAGTCCGCGCAGCCACTCCCAGGCACCCTCGTCCGTGACGACCGCGCGGGCTTCGACCCGTACGGCGTCGAGACGCACCTCGGCGAACCGCTCTCCGCTGGTGGAGACCTGGTCGGCGAGCGTGATTCCGTCGTGGACGCGGGGGACCAGCGCGAGTACGGTGCGGCCTTCGCCGGTGTGGGCGGGCACGGCGATACGGTCCGCGCTCTGCGCCCAGGGCACCCCGGTCTGCACCCCGTCGAGCACCCAGACGCCGTCGCCGGCGGTCTCCTGCCGTGCCGTGACAGCGAGTTCGGCGGGGTCATGGCCTGTGCGGCCGTTGGCCCCGACGGTGAACACCAACTCGCCCCGGCCTGCGGCGGGAAGCAGTTCACGGGCCAGTTCGGTGTCCCCGTAACGCTGTACGGCCATCGCCACCGCGCTGCTCTCCAGCAGCGGCACCCGGGCCAGCACCCTCGCGGACTCGCGCAGCACCAGGCAGAGGGCGATCGGGTCGAGGCCCGCCCCGCCGTATTGGGGGTCGATGACCAGGCTGAGCAGGTCCGACTCGGCGAGCTTGGCCCACAGCGGGCGGTCGAACTCCTCGGCCACCGCGCCCTGAGTCAGCGCGGGGCTCGGTACGGTGTCGGGCGCGACCCCGGAGAAGACCGCCTTCGCCGCCTCGACGGCCGCCTGCTGCTCCTCGGTGAAGGTGAAGTCCACAGCCCTGTCCTCCCGCGCACCGGATCTGATGGGCCGTCAAGATAGAACAGGTTCTATTGGATTGGAATGGACGGAGCCCGCTGGACGAGAAGAGCGAGAAGACGAGAGGGGCGAGAAGGGCCGGAAGGATGAGAGGAACCTAGGGGGCCTCCCCCCCCCC
>NZ_JBJHPC010001060.1:0-1086 GCF_045257485.1 Streptomyces sp. YS-3
GCCCAGGCCCACCCACACCATCCGTCCGTCGTGCCCACCGGCTGAGGTTGCGTCTCCCTGATGTCGAGTCACCACACCGCGCCCGCGCGGGAACCAGCACGGCTACCGTCGTACTGCACGACGGACCAGCGAAGGGTTGAGGGGGCGTACGCGGCATGAGTCTCGGCGACGAGCACGACTCCAGGCGCACGGAGGACGCGTACAGCACCGTCGGCGGTACGCGCCAGACGCGCACCCGGCTGCCGGAGGGCGAGGGCGCCGACGTGTACGGCGGCGCCCGCCGCCCCGTCCGCGCCTCCCGGTCCCTGATCATGGTCGTGGGCGTGGTGGCCCTCCTGGTCGCCGCGATCGCCTTCGCCAACCGGGGCGACAGCGGCGGCGGCACCGCGTCGGACGACCCCAAGCAGTCGGGGTCGAAGCCGACGGCGGCGAGCGGGGTGAAGCCGGTCGAGGGCAAGAACGGCGGCATCGCCTCGGGCTTCGCCCAGACGGAACAGGGGGCGCAGTCGGCGGCGGCGAACTATGTCGTGGCGCTCGGTTCGGAAGGCATGTACAACCAGGCCCGCCGCCACGAGATCGTCGGCGCCGTGTACGCGCCGGACGTCGCGGCTGCCCGCCAGGGCGATCTCGACCGGGCCTACTCGGGGCCGGAGTTCCTCTCCCGGATCGGACTCAAGCCGGACGGCACCGCGCCCAACGGGCTGATCTTCATCTCCCGGTTCAACCCGGTCGGCTCCAAGGTGGAGGCGTACGGCAACGGCAACGCGAGCGTCTCCGTCTGGTACTCGGCCCTGTTCGGCCTCGCCGGTGAGGGCTCGAAGAACCCGGTCTCCGAGGGCTGGTACACCAACACGTTCCAGCTGAAGTGGGTCGGCAACGACTGGAAGGTCACCGACTACACCCAGAAGGACGGTCCGGCGCCCGTCGGGCGCGACCAGGCCGCGGCCACCGCCAAGGACATGGCCGACGCCGTCGAGCAGTACGGAGGGTTCACCTATGCCCGGTAAGCGGCCCCGCCGTGCCCTCCCCCTCGCCACGGCTCTGGCAGCCGTGCAGACCACGGCCGTCCTGGCCGCCACGTACGCG
>NZ_JBJHPC010000107.1:0-15935 GCF_045257485.1 Streptomyces sp. YS-3
GGTGGGTGCAGGTGGCGAAGACCGCCGACATCCCGCAGGGCGGCGGCAAGGTCTTCCCCGACCAGGGCGTGGTGGTGACCCAGCCGACGGCGGGCACCTTCAAGGCGTTCTCCGCCACCTGCACCCACCAGGGCTGCATGGTGAAGGACGTCGTCGGCGGCACCATCAACTGCCCCTGCCACGGCAGCAAGTACGCCCCGGCGACCGGCAGCGTGACCGCGGGTCCGGCGCCGCGCCCCCTCCCCACGAAGACGATCAAGGTGGAGGGGGACTCGATCAAGCTGGCGTGAGTCCGCCCGCGTCGCGGCCCCGGTGGCGCTCAGGGCCGCCGGGGCCGCCGCGGCGCCTTGAGGCAGCCCAGGATGTCGTCGGTGGTGGCGACCGTGGCGACGAGGGCCAGGGTGTTGCGGATCATCGCGGGGGTGTACTCGGCGGGCACCCCCGCGATGGCGTCCACCGGCACCACGGCGGTGTAGCCGAGGTTGACGGCGTCGAAGACGGCGTTCGGGATCGCCACGTTCGCCGAGACACCGCTGACGATCAGGGTGCGGCAGCCGAGGTTGCGCAGCAGCGGGTCGACGTCCGTCCCCGCGACCGGCGAGAGGCCGTGCAGCCTGCGGACCACGAGGTCCTCGTCCGCCACCTCGATGCCGTCGACGATCCGTACCGCCGTCGAGCCGGAGTACTGCTGCACGGGCAGGCGTTCGGCGGCCCGGAAGAGACGGGCGTTGCGGGAGGCGCCGCGCCCGTCGGGCCTGCGTTCGGCCACCGCGTGCACGACCTGCACGCCCGTCTCGTGCGCGGCGGCGACGAGCCGGGCGATGTTGTGGAGGGCGCCGGAGGAGCGGGCCTGTGCGGCGAGTTCGGGCAGCGCGCTGTCGGGGCCGACGACGCCCTGCTGGCACTCCACGGTCATCAGCACGGTGGTGGCGGGGTCCAGCTGCCGGGCCAGCCGTTCCTTCCGCCCGTCCGGTCGTTCGTCCGGTCCTTCGTCCGCTCGTTCGTCCGTCGCCATGGCGCCGGAGGCTAACGGCCATTGCGCGAGGGGGGAAGGGCGCGCCATGATTTCTGACACTCAGTCAGCTCGGAGGGCTGGGCCGACTCGCGGGAGGAGCCGCCCGATGACCGCCACACAGCGCCGGGGCCGCCGGATCATGATGACGGACGCGGAACGCGACGCGTTCCTCGCCGAGCAGCGCACCTGCCGGGTCGCCACGGTGGCGTCCGACGGCCGCCCGCACGTCGGCGCGCTCTGGTACGTATGGGACGGGAGCGCACTGTGGCTGTACTCGATCACCCGCAGCCTGCGCTGGGCGCATCTGCTCAAGGACCCCAGGATCGCGGTGGTGGTGGACGCCGGTGAGGCGTACGGGGAGCTGCGCGGCGTCGAGCTGAGGGGCAGGGCGGTACCGGTCGGCGAGGCGCCCCGTACGGGTCAGCCGTGCCCGGAACTGGACGGGCCGGAGCGGGAGTTCGCGCGCAAGAACTTCGGCCTGGAGGAGATGGTCCACGACGGCCGGCACGCCTGGCTCCGGCTCGCACCGGAGGCGATCGTGTCGTGGGACTTCCGCAAGCTGGGACTGCCGGGGCCGTCGGATACGTAAGGCCCCCTCGGGCGCCGCGCCTCGGGACGCCACGCCTCGGGCTCCGCGCGTCGGCCCACCGCGCCCCGGGGTTCCGCCCCTCGGGCCGGCGCACCCCGGGTTCCGCACCCCGGGCACAGCGCCCCGCAGACCCTCGCCCCGTCACATCACTTCACATCACTTCACGTCACATCTCGCCCCGCCGCCGCCAGCGCCTCCACGGCCGCACGGATGGAGGGCCGCCGGTCGGCGTCCGCGCGCCACACCGCGTACACATGCCGGCGCATCGCGTCCCGCACCGGCACCAGCCGCACCCCCTCGGGCACCGGCCCCCGCCCCAGCCGGGGCGCGACGCTCACCCCGAGTCCGGCCTCCACCAGGGCGAGCTGGGTGGCGTGTTCGCGTGCCACGTGCCCGATGCACGGCTCGACCCCCTTGCCCCGCAGGGTGAACATCAGCCACTCGTGGCAGAACTCGCCCTCCGGCCAGGTGATCCACTCGTCCGGGGCGAACTCCTCCAGGTCCACGCTCTCGCGCCCCGCGAGCCGGTGCCCCACCGGCATCGCCACATCCGCCAGGTCGTCGAGGACCGACCGCTTGGCCAGCCCATCGGGCAGCGGCAGCGGCTTGTTGTACCAGTCGAGGACGACCGCGAGGTCGAGGTCGCCGAGCAGCACGCCCCGTACCGAGTCCTCCGCCTCCAACTCGTCCGAGCGGACGCGGAGTTGGGGGTGCTGGGCGCGCAGCGCGGTGAGCGCCGCCGGGAACAGGCCGCGCGCGGCGGTGGCGAAGCCCGCGATCCGCAGCTCGCCCACGACCCGGCCGCGCTGGGCCTCCAGATCGGCCTGGGCGACCTGGACCTGGGAGAGGATCCGCGCGGCGTGCTCGGCGAGGAGCCGGCCCGCGTCGGTGAGGCGTACGCCCCGTCCGTTCTTGGCGAGCAGGGGCTGCCCCGCCTCCCGCTCCAGCTTGGCGAGCTGCTGGGAGACGGCCGAGGTCGTCACATGCAGATTGTCGGCGGCGCCGCCCACCGAGCCATGGCG
Source organism: Streptomyces sp. YS-3 (assembly GCF_045257485.1). NCBI lineage: Bacteria > Bacillati > Actinomycetota > Actinomycetes > Kitasatosporales > Streptomycetaceae > Streptomyces > Streptomyces sp. YS-3. The sequence continues at coordinate 2,627 of NZ_JBJHPC010000107.1, forward strand.
GGCCAGCGCGTCGAGGGTCCTCAGGCGCTCCAGGTTCAACATATAAGGAATGCTAACTGATCCAGTCCACCTTTTCTCGCTTGTGCTACGAGGTTGAGCAGGCCACGCTTACCGCCATGACCACCGTCACCTTCGGGCGGCTCCTCTTCGGTACGGCGGTGCTCGCGGTCGCGATGGCGGTCAAGCGGGAGCGGCTGCCCCGGGGCGTGCGCACCTGGCTGCATCTGACGGTGGCCGCGCTGCTCCTGAACGCGCTGCCGTTCTCGCTCTTCGCCTACGCGGAGCGCACGATCCCGTCGACCCTGGCCGGGATCTGCAACGCGACCTCCCCGCTGTGGGGCATGGCACTCTCGATGGTGGCGCTCTCCGAGGACCGGCCGACCCGGCGCCGGGTGGTGGGCCTCGGTCTCGGTTTCCTCGGGGTGCTCACGGTCCTGGGTGCCTGGCAGGGCTTCGACGGCCTGGACCTGCGCGGCACCGCGATGGCCCTGCTCGCCTCGCTCTGCTACCCGGTGGGCTGGATCTACGTCCGCCGTACGCTGTCCGGCAACGGCCACTCGAACCTGTCGCTGATCGGCTCCCAGCTCGGCGTCGCGACCCTGCAACTGGCCCTGGTCACCCCGCTGGTCGCGGGTCTGCCGACCGCCTTCCACCCGGTCCCGCTGCTCGCCGTCGCCGCGCTCGGCGCCCTCGGCACCGGCTTCGCGGTGCTCGTCCAGTACGGCCTGGTCAACGAGGTGGGCCCGACCACCGCCCAGATGGTCACGTACTTCATCCCGGTCATCGCCACCGCCGCCGGGGTCCTGGTGCTCGGCGAGGGCCTGAGCTGGAACACGCCGGTGGGCGCGGTGATCGTGCTGGCGGGGGCGGCGCTGACGCAGACCCGCGCGCCCAGGGCGACGCGGTAGGGCCGGCCTCCCGCCGAGGGCGAGGCCGGGCCCCTCGGCCGCCCGCCGGAACCACCGGCTCGGCCGGGGCGCGTTGCGAAAGTCCCGCCTGCCCCGCGACGCCCGGCACGCCCTAGTCGTACCGCCGCCCCGGCGACGACCCCGTCGCCGCCACCACCGCGTCGGCCGCGGCCCCGATGTCGGCCGGGGCGAGCCGCGAGACGGTGAGCCGGATACCGGGCGCGGCCGACAGCCGGAAGCGGGCGCCGGGCGCGACCGCCCACCCCGCGTGCAGCAGCCGCGCCACCGCGGCCGTCTCGTCCGGCACCGGCACCCACACGCTGAACCCGCTGCGGCCGTGCGCCGCGACGCCCCGCGAGCGCAGCGCCCGCACCAGGGTGTCGCGCCGCTCGCCGTAGGAGCGGGCCACGGCGGCGGAGTCGAGGACGTCCGAGGTCCACAGGTGGACGACGGTCCGCTGGAGCAGCCGGCTGACCCAGCCGGGCCCCAGCCGCTGGCGGCCCCGGACCCGGTCCAGCGTCACCGCGTCCCCGGTGAGCACGGCGAGCCGCAGATCCGGCCCGTACGCCTTGGCCACCGACCGTACGAACGCCCAGTGTTCGACCACCGGGGACAGCGGGGCGAGCGGTACGTCGACCATGCCGTGCCCGTGGTCGTCCTCGATGAGCAGCACCGAGGGATGGGCGGACAGCACCTTCCGTAGCGCACGCGCGCGTTCCGCGCCGACGGCCGCCCCGGTCGGGTTCTGGGCGCGGCAGGTGACGACCAGCGCCCGCGCGCCGGCCGCCAGCGCGCTCTCGACGGCCTCGGGCAGCGGCCCCTGGTCGTCGAGCGCCACCGGTACGGGCCGCAGCCCGAGCGCGGGGACGAGGTCGAGCAGGGCTCCCCAGCCCGGGTCCTCGATGGCGACGGCGTCGCCGGGCCGCAGATGCGCGGCGAGCACCCGCTCGATCGCGTCGAGGGAGCCGGAGAGGACGCCGACCGGTCCCGGCGGTACCCCGTCGGCGTCCAGGGCCGCCCGGGCGAGCCGCGCGAGGTCGGGGTCGACCGGGTCCTGCCCGTAGAGGGTGGGCCGCTCGGCGTGGTCGCGGGCGGCAGCCGCGAGCGCGTCACCGAGCGGTGGCAGCAGGGCGGGGTCGGGGTTGCCGTCGGAGATGTCGCGCACCCCCGCGGGCACGTCGATGCGCTGGGCGTCGCGGGCGGTGCTGGCGGGGCGTGGACGCACCCGGCTGCCCCGGCGCCCCCCGGTCTCGATGACGCCCCGGTCGCGCAGCAGCCGGTAGGCCGCCGCGACCGTATTGGGATTCACGCCCAGCTCGCCCGCCAACTCCCGCAGCGGCGGCAGCGGTTGCCCCGGCGCCAGCTCTCCGGCGCCCACCGCGCGCTCGACGTCGGCGGCGATCTCCGACGCACGCCGCCCCGCGATCCGATACTCTCCTAGCACAAACAGAACTATGCACTAGTGCAATGGAGAACGCAAATGCCCGACTCCCCTTCCTACGAGCCCACCGAGCGCACCGTGCCGACCCGCTCGCGCGAGCGGGCGTCGTACGACCGCGAGCTGGTGCACGGGATACTCGACGAGGGGTACGTCTGCCACCTCGGCTTCGTCCGCGACGGTGCCCCGGTCGTCCTGCCGACGCTCTACGGCAGGATCGGCGAGCGGCTGTACGTGCACGGCTCGACGGGTTCGCGCCCGCTGCGGATGACCGGCCGGGCCGAGCCGGGGCTCCCGGTCTGTCTGACCGTCACGCACGTCGACGGCCTGGTGCTGGCCCGCTCGGCCTTCCACCACTCCCTCAACTACCGCTCGGTCGTGGTGCACGGCCTCGCGTACCAGGTCACCGACCCCGAGGAGCGGCGGGCGGCCCTGGACGCGCTGGTCGACCAGGTGGTGCCCGGCCGCTCCTACGACTCGCGGCAGGCCAACGCCAAGGAGCTCGCCGCGACCGCGGTGATCCGCCTGGACCTCGACGAGGTGTCGGCGAAAGTGCGCACCGGCGGCCCGGTCGACGAGCCCGAGGACAGCGGCCTGCCGCACTGGACCGGGGTGATCCCGCTGGTCCGCACCCACGGAACGCCGGTGCCGGCCAACGACCTCGACCCGTCCGTGGCGCTGCCCGACTACCTCGCCGCGCTCTGACACGGTCCGGGGGCTTCCGCGGGCATCCGGGGAAGCCCCCGGCCCTCAGACCGCGACCGGTTCCCGGCGGGCCCGCGCGGCGAGCCGCGCCTCGGCCCCGGCCAGCCCCACCACCGCGACCAGCAGCAGCGAGGTGCCCAGGACCGTGGCGGCGGTGAGATGTTCGCCGAGTACCACGACCGCGAGCAGCGCCGCGCTGACCGGCTCCAGGAGCATGATCACGGAGACGGTGGCGGAGCGGACGACGGCCGCGCCCGCGAAGTAGAGCGCGTATGCCAGCGCCGTGGGCACCGACGCCACGTACACCAGCAGCACGGCCACCCGCACCGGCTCGACGGTGTGCGCCACCAGTCCCTCCGCCCCCGCGAACGGCAGCAGCAGGACCGAGGCGACGGCGAACGCCCAGGCGGTGGTGGCGGAGGGGTCGGCGCTCTCGCCGTCCCGGCCGAGCCGGCGCGTGAGCAGCGTGATCCCCGCGTATCCGGCCGCCGACAGCAGCGCGAGCAGCACGCCCGCCGGGCGCACGGCGCCGCCGCCGTTGCCGAGGACCAGGACCGCGAGCCCGGCGAGGGCTCCACCGATAGCGGTCAGCCCGGCGCCGCCGATCCGCTCGCCGAGGGCGAGACGGGCGCCGACCGCGATGAGCACGGGCCCGGCGCCGAGGGTGACCACGGTCGCCACGGCCAGGCCGGTCGAGGCGACGGCGGCGAAGTAGGCGCTCTGGAAGACGGCGAGTCCCACCCCGTTGCCCAGGATGCGCGCCAGCCGCCGGGCCACCGGTTCGGCGGGCCGCCGCACGGGACGCCGCCGCAGGGCACGGGCGGCGAGCAGCAGGGCGAGTCCGCCGACGCAGCGCCAGAAGGAGAGGGCGAGCGGGCCCAGGTCACTGGCGTCGAAGACCAGCGCCGCGGCGCCGCCCGCGGTGCCCCAGGCGGCACCGGCGAAGACGAGATAGAGCAGGCCGCGCCCGACGGGCAGGGCGGCAGAAGTCGATGCGTTCGACACGTACGTACTCCGGAGAGGAAGACGGGAAAGGTCGCGTGCCTGGAGTACGCGGGCAGCGACGAGCCGCTCGGGGACTGCCCGAGCCCGGTCTTCGTCAGGGGGTGTGGCCGCCCGCGTTACGCGGCGGGAGGCGGCAGGACGGTCGAATGCATGATCGGCACCCTACGGCGCGGTCCGGCCGGCCGACAACTCCTCCTCGGGCGCGGGCGTCCGCGGCACCGGCAGCGGATGCCCGTCGCCGCCCGCCACCGGCCCGGAGGCCTCCTTCGGCGCGGCGGACTGGGCGATGAAGGCGCCGACGAGGACCACCGCGCCGCCCGCGATCTGGGGCGCGGCGAGGTGCTCGCCGAGCAGCACCCAGGCCAGGACGGTCGCGATGACCGCCTCCAGACAGGCGACGACTCCGGCCACCTGCGGCGAGAGCCTGCGCACCGAGATGACCCCGGTGACGTACGCGATCACCGTCGCGATCAGCACGATCCAGCCGAGCAGCAGCGCCGCGGGGACGTCCGTGCCGTTCATGTCGGCGCTGCCGCCGAGCACCGACCAGTCCATTCCCCAGGGGCGGGCGACGAGCGTGAGCAGGAGGGAGCCGATGAGCAGGCCGTAGGCGATGACACCGATCGGGTCGGGGGCGTCGTCGGCGTCGCCGCCCTGGTCGGAGAGGACGAAGTAGCCGACCTGGCAGCAGGCGGCGCCGAGGGCGAGCAGCAGGCCCAGCAGGTCGAAGCTCAGCCCGGACCAGATCTGCACCACACTGGCGAGGCCGCCGACGGCGAGCACCACGCCGACGGCCGCCGCCCGGGTGACGGGCCTGCGCTGGACGAACCGGACCCAGCCGAGGACGAGCGCGGGCGCCAGATACTCGACGAGCAGGGCGACGCCGACGGGGATGCGGGATATCGCCGCGAAGTAGCAGGCCTGGACGCCGGCGACGGCGAGCAGCCCGAATCCGGCGAGCAGCGCGGGCCGGCGCGTCAGCAGCCTCCGGTGGCGCCAGGCCACGGGCAGCATGACGAGCGCGGCGCCCGTCACCCGCAGCCACACCACGTGCAGCGGATCCAGGCCCGCCTCGATCAGCGGCTTGGCCGCGACACCCGATCCACCGAATGAGAACGCCGAGGCCAGGGCCAGTCCCAGGCCGACGTTCCTCCCCTGAGACGCCTGCATCGGCACATCATGACAGGAGAAGTCAGGACCGTCACCCCTGTGACACCTGTCGAGATGGCGGGGCCTCGACGAGCCGCCCGGAGAGCTCCCGGGCGTCGACGCCGGCATGGTCGAGGACCGCCACGGCCCGGCACTCCGGGTCGGCGGCGAGCGCCGCGAGCAGATCCGTGCCCCCTACGCGCCCGTCGCCCCGGGCCTCGGCGCGGGCGAGCGCGCCCTCCATCGCGGTGACCGCGGCGGGCGACCAGCCCGGCTGGTCGAGCAGCGGCAGCGCCCCGGAGTCCTCCACCGACCCCTGCCAGCGCAGCCCGTACCCGATGGAGCGCTGGACGAGGTAGCCGAGCACTCGCGCCACCTGCGGCGCGCCCGTGAACGCGGCGCGCACCTCCGGGTCCGTCTCCATCAGCGAGTGCAGCAGATGGGCGGTGTCGATCTGCCGGTCACCGTCGCGCAGCGCCCTCCTGCGGGCACCCGAGACCACCGAAGCCATCTCGTCGGTGAGCCGGGCTTCGAGGTCGCAGGCGGCGGGGACCGTGGCCGGGACGGCCGGGGCCCGCGGGATCGGGGGGTGCACACTCCTACCCCATCAGGCGCGCCGCCCCGGAACATCCCCGCCGGGAAGCATTCCGCATCCGACGTTGGGTGGGGACGCATGACCGGGTTCTCCTCCTTCCGGATGAGATTTGCGTTTTACGCCTCGGGGGCGCACCCCAGCTGCCCGTACGCCCCGCAGGCAACCGCACCGCCCCCGGGAACGTCCCCTCCCGTACGACACAGCCGCCACGGCAACCGCGGGAGGGGCCCGATGTGCTGGATGGTCGCCCTGCTCGCCGAGGACGGGCTGCAGTACGTGTACCGCGTGTACGCGCCCCAGGACGCGCTGCACGGCGATCTGTTCTGGGCCGCCTTCCACTGCCACGACGAGTCCTCGCGTCCGCGCGCGTCCGATCTCTTCGACTCGGCGCAGATATGGGTACTGCCGCTCAGCGGCTCCATGATCTGACGGTTCATCAGTATTGAATGTTCGCGGGTCCACGGCTACGTTCCGCGACACGTTCTCGACTCGAAGGACGTGACGGACTCGAAGGGGTGGTCGTATGGCCGAGGTCAGCGCCGAGGCGCGCCTGGAGGCTCCGGCGGAGAAGGTCTGGGAGCGGATGACCGACTTCGGCGCGTACGGCGAGTGGAACGCCACCCACACCGGCTTTCCGCACGGCGGCCCCGAGAGGCTGGAGCTCGGCGCGACCTACGCCGAGAACATGAAGCTGATGGGCTTCCCGGCCGAGGTCGTCTGGACCGTGGACGAGTTCGAGGCGGGCCGTCTCCTCGGCGTCAGGGGCCAGGGGCCGATGGGTGTGAGCGTCGGCAACCGCTACACCCTGACCCCGGACGGGGACGCGACGGTGGTACGGATCGAGGGCGAGTTCACCGGCGCGGCCGTCTCGCTGATGGCGGGCAAGCTCAGGGACTCGGCGACGGCCGCGCTGAACGAATCCCTGCGCAGGCTCGGCGCGCTCGTGACCTGACGGCCCCGCGCGTCCGGTCCCGCGCGCGGAAGAGCCCCGCGACCGGTGGTCGCGGGGCTCTCGGCGGCCGGCGGGGTCAGTCCTCGTCGGCCAGGATCAGATACAGCTTCTTACGGGCGTCGTTGATGACCCCGAGCGCCTTCTTGCGCTGCTCGGCGGTGCCGGTCTTCCAGACCTGGCCGAACGCCTCCATCAGGCCGAACCCGGCCTGGCGGATCTCGTTCATGCCCTCCCAGTCGACTCCGCGCCCGGCCTCTTCCCACGGGGCCTCGGACCCCGACTCGGCCTCGGTACGTCCGGCGTCGGTGAGCGTGAACAGCTTCTTGCCGCCCTCGCTCTCATTGGTGATCAGGCCCTCGTCCTCCATCATCTGGAGGGTCGGATAGACCGAACCGGGGCTGGGCTTCCACGCCCCGCCGCTGCGCTCGCCGATCTCCTGGATCATCTCGTAACCGTGCATCGGCCGGTCCTTCAGCAGGGCCAGGATCGACGCGCGGACATCCCCGCGCCGCGCCCTGCCCCGCGGACCGCCCCGGCCTCCTCGGCCGGGCCCGAAGGGGCCGCCGCCGAAGCCGGGACCAAAGGGCCCGAAGGCGGCACGCCGCCCCTCGAAGTCGCCCCGGCCGTGATGTCCGGGTCCGTGCTGTCCGTGTCCATGTCCTTGTGAACGCATCGCTACGCTCCTTCCATCGGTGATCCGTCGCGATGGCTCAACGATATATCGGAACTGTTCGGTTAACAACCCCCCGATAGGGCGGCCCCCGGAGGTCGGCAGAAGGCGGGCGCTCGAAGGCCACCGAAGAAGCGAGCGAAAAGGCCAACCATCCCGGATTGGCCTTGGCCGGTGGCCTGCTCCGGCCCGTACCGTCCTGCCCATGCAGATCCGAATCGTCGACGCCTTCACCGACCGCCCGTTCGCCGGAAACCCGGCCGGGGTCCTGCTCCTCGACGCGTTTCCGGACGACGCGTGGCTGCGGGACGTCGCCCGGGAGGTCAACCTCTCGGAGACCGCCTTCGCCCATCCGCTGCCGCCGGGCGGCGAGGCCGACTGGGCGCTGCGGTGGTTCACCCCGGCCACCGAGGTCGCCATGTGCGGGCATGCCACTCTGGCCACCGCCCATGTGCTGCGTACGACCGGCGCCGCGACGGGGAGGGTCAGCTTCGCGGCCCGGTGCGGCATCCTCCACGCGACCGCGCACGAGGACGGATCGATCACGCTCGACTTCCCCACCTCACCGCTGACCCCGGTGGCGGTCCCGGACGGTGTGGCCGAGGCGCTGGGGGCGCGTCCCGTGTCCGTCCACGACACCTCGGAGTTCATCGGCGACCTGGTCGTCGAGCTGGCGGACGAACGGACCGTGCGGGGCCTGACGCCCGAGTTCAAGGCCCTGGCCGCCTACTCCGAGCGCGGCGTCATCGTCACGGCCGAGGCCGAGGACCCCTCCCGGGGCTACGACTTCGTCTCGCGGGGCTTCTTCCCCGGCGTCGGCATCGACGAGGACCCGGTGACGGGCAGCGCGCACACCGCGCTCGCGCCCTTCTGGTCGGCACGTCTGGGCCGCACTGAGCTGACCGGACTCCAGGCCTCCGCCCGGACCGGTCTGGTGCGCACCTCACTGCGGGGCGAGCGCACCCTGCTGACCGGTACGGCCGTCACCGTCATCGAGGGCGAACTGCTCACGGCTCCGTAACGGATCACGCCTCCGTAGCGGACCGCCGACATGGGTAAGGGGCGTACGCCATGGCTGTACGCCCCTTACGTGTCACCGCCCCGCACGCCGTCCCACGCGCGCGTGCCCGGCGCCGCCCGCCGACCGGTACCCCCCGCCAGCCGCCACCCACCGTCGGCGCGGCCCTCGTCCGTCACACCGTGGGCAGCCAGCTCACATTCCCCGCGAGCAGCGCGTACCCCACGAACGCCCCGATGTCGAGCAGGGAATGGGCCACGACCAGCGGCCCGACCCGCTGCCAGCGCCGGTAGAGCAGGACGAAGACGACGCCCATCGCCATATTGCCGAGGAAGCCGCCGATGCCCTGGTAGAGGTGGTAGGAGCCGCGCAGGACCGCACTCGCCGCCAGCGCCGCGAGCGGGGTCCACCCCAACTGGCCGAGTCTGCGCAGCAGATACCCGACGACGACGACTTCCTCCAGTACGGCGTTCTGTACCGCCGACAGGACGAGCACCGGGTACTTCCACCACACGTCCGGCAGCGACTCGGGCACGACCGTGAGATTGCCGCCGGCCGCCCGGGCCAGCAGATAGAACCCGAGCCCCGCGCTGCCGATCCCGGCCGCGATCAACGCGCCCCTGCCGAGGTCCGGGCCGGGCCGCCGGCGGTCGAAGCCGAGGACGCGCAGACCCCCCGCCCCCTCGCGCAGCAGCAGATGCGCGACGAGCGCCACGGGCACCAGCGCGCTCGCGATACCGAAGAGCTGCCAGGCGAGATCCAGCCAGGGACGCCCGGGGGCGTGCGAGGTGTTGAGCCTGGCCGCCTGGTCCTTGAGGCCACCCGGCTTGGTCACCGATCCGACAAAGCTGATCAGCGCCGACACCCCGCTCGCGCCGAGCGAGAGCGCCAGCACGAGCACCGTCTCGGACCGGAAGATCCGCGGTGACACCCCCTGTTCGGGAAGAGAATCAGCCACACGCCCCGCCTCCACCTGCACACCTGCCTCCAGTTGAACGAACCCGTCCCATGCCCACCACTGCCCCGCTAGGGTCTCGAATGAAAGTACGAAGATCGCGCGCGACAGGCCGGGGGGCGAGCGCCATTTCGATGGTGCGGTTCCCTCTTTTTCCTTGTACGGGATTCAAGGAGGGCACCACCGCCATGGGACGTCACAGCTTGCCCGACGCGCACGCGGCCGAGGGAACCCGGGGCCGTCCGCCCGCCGCCCGCCGCCGTACCGTCGCCGTCGCCACCCTGCTCGTCCTCGTCGTGGCGGGCGGCGCGGCCGTCGCGGCGAGCAGCGGACTACTCTCCTCCGGCGACTCCTGCCGGGACTCCGCGGTGCGGCTCGAACTCGTCGCCTCCCCCGACATCGCCCCGGCCGTCCGGTCCGTCGCCGAGCGGGCGCGCGCCGACAAGGTCACCTCCGACGGCTCCTGCATCGACGTCCGCGTCACCGCCCGCGAGTCGTACAAGGTGGCCGCCGCGCTCGGCGCGGCCCGCGAACCCGACTTCGCGGTGTGGATACCCGACTCGGGGCTCTGGGTGGACCGCGCCAAGGAGGGCGGCGAGAGCGTCCCGGTCGCCACGGCCGGCCATGTGGCCGCCTCACCGGTCGTCCTCGGCCTGGTGGCGCCCGCCGCCAAGTCCCTGGGCTGGCCGTCCCGGACGTACACCTGGGCGGAACTCGCCGCCGCCACCACGGGCTCGGACACCCTGCGCCTGGGCGCGGCCGACCCGGCCCGCTCGGCCGCCGGTCTCCTCGCGCTGAGCAGCGTCGGCCGCTCCGCGGCGCGCCGGGGCGCGGACGGCGACACCGGGGCGGCGGCCGTGGCCAAGGCGCTCTCGCAGCGCACCTCCGACAGCGACGCCCAGGTCGTCACCACGCTCGCCCGCGGCGGCGGGAGCGGCGACCCGCGCCACAACCAGGCCGTCGTCCTCTCCGAGCAGACGGCGTACGCGTACAACACCGGCCGCGGCGCCGGGCAGGGGCTCGACCTGTTCTACCCGAAGGACGGTTCGCCGCTGCTCGACTACCCGTACACCATCGTCCGCGAGAACCGGCTGAGCACCGACCGCAGCCGCGCCGCGATGCGGTTCCTGACGCTGCTGGGCTCGCCGGAATCCCGGCGGGCCCTGACCGGGAGCGGCTTCCGGGCCCCCGGCGAGGCGCCGGACGAGGCTTCCGTACGGAAGGCGGGCGCCGCCGCCCCGCAGCCGTACGCCACCTCCACCGCCGACGCCCCGTCCGCCAAGGAGCTCCAGGAAGCCCTGGGAACATGGACGATCATCGTCCAGAGCGCCCGTCTGACCACCGTGGTGGACGTCTCGGGGTCGATGGCCGCGCCGGTGCCGGGCGCGGGCGGCCGGTCCCGGATGGACGTCACCAAGGCCTCGCTGCTGCGGGCGCTGGCGCAGTTCACGCCGGAGGACGAGATCGGTCTGTGGGACTTCGCCACCCGCCTGGACGGCTCGCGCGACTACCGCGAGCTGGTGCCGACCGCCCGTCTCGGCGACCCGGTCAAGGGCGGGCGCACCCAGCGCGAGCGGCTGGCCGCCGCCTTCGACGCGCTCCGGCCGGTGCCGGACGGGGCGACCGGCCTCTACGACACGATGCTCGCCGCGTACACGCGGGCCACCGCGGGCTACCGGCCGGGGAAGTTCAACGCGGTGGTGATCCTCACGGACGGCGCCAACGAGGACCCGGGCAGCATCTCGCGCGGCGAACTCCTGTCCCGTCTCCAGAAGCTCTCCGACCCGGCGAGACCGGTGCCGGTGATCGCCATCGCGGTGGGCCCGGACGCGGACGGGGAGTCGGTCGGGCAGATGGCCCGGGCCACCGGCGGGGCGGGCTACCAGGTCACCGACCCGGCCGAGATCCAGGCGGTGATCCTCAAAGCCATCATGACGGTGGGCCGGGGCGGCACCGCGGGCTGACACGCCCGGTCCGCGCCGCGCACGGCCCTGCACTCACCCCTGCGCGCGGATCCCCACCGGCCAGGTGTGGACCGGCTCGCCCTGGTGCATCAGGTCGCGGTAGCGGCGGGTGGTGGCCGCCAGCGCGGCCTCCCGGGTCAGCCCCGCGTCGAGAGCCCGGTGGTAGGTGTCGACCTGCCAGGAGGCGCCGTTGACGCGGCGTCGGCAGCGCTCCTCGATGACGCCGAGGTAGCGGTCCCGGTCGGCCGGCTCCACCCCCCACGCGTCGAGCCCGGCGTGGGCCAGCGGCAGGAGTTCGTCCCGGACCAGTTTGACGGCCGGTACGCGCGCGACGCCGCCCGCCCGGCGCGGCGCCGGCCACAGCAGCTCGGCGTCGATGCCCTGGCGGCAGGCCGTCTCGAAGTTGGCGGCGGCGGCCTCGAACGGCAGCCGGGTCCACACCGGCCTGCTGTCCTCGGCGAGGGAGCGCACCAGACCGTAGTAGAAGGCCGCGTTGGCGATGACGTCCGTGATGGTGGGCCCGGCCGGCAGCACCCGGTTCTCCACCCGCAGATGCGGCACACCGTCCGCGATCCCGTACACCGGGCGGTTCCAGCGGTAGATCGTCCCGTTGTGCAGCACGAGCTCCTGGAGGGAGGGCACCCCGCCCTCCGACAGCACCCGCAGCGGGTCCTCCTCGTCGCAGATGGGCAGCAGCGGCGGGAAGTAGCGCAGATTCTCCTCGAACAGCTCGTACGCGGAGGTCACCCAGCGCTCACCGAACCAGGTGCGCGGGCGCACGCCCTGGGCGCGCAGCTCGGCGGGCCGGGTGTCGGTGGCCTGCTCGAACAGCGGCGGGCGCGACTCGCGCCACAGCTCGCGGCCGAACAGGAAGGGCGCGTTGGCCCCCACCGCGATCTGTACGGCGGCGACGGCCTGGGCGGCGTTCCACACCGCCGCGAAGCGGGCAGGGGTGACCTGGAGGTGCAGCTGCACGGAGGTGCAGGCGGCTTCCGGGGTGATGGATCCGGAGGTGCAGACGAGGCGTTCGACGCCTTCGATGTCGAGGGTGAAGTCCTCCCCGCGGGCGGCCACGATCTGATCGTTGAGCAGCACATAGCGGTCGGCGTCGGAAAGATTCGCGGAAACGAGGTCCTGCTGGCCGATCGTCGGGAGAATTCCGATCATCAGGATGCCGGCACCGACCTCGCCCGCTTTGCGCTCGGCGTACCCGAGACCGGTCCGCAGCTCCTCGGAGAGCTGATCGAAGACCCGGCCGCCGAGCCGGTGCGGGGCGATATTCACTTCGAGGTTGAACATCCCGAGTTCGGTCTGGAAATCCTTGCTCGCAATGCGCTCCAGAACCTCCCCGTTCATCATGCGCGGCATACCGTCCGGCCCCACGAGATTCAGCTCGATCTCCACACCCATCAGATTCTTCGGGCGATCGAACCTCCGTTCGGTCAGGAGCCGCCCCAGCCCCTCCAGGCACTGCTGGAGCTTCTGCCGGTACGCGTGCCGATCGGACAGGTCGAACTCGCCCGCCACGACCTTCTCACCCATCGAAGGGTCCCTCCTCAAATGGGCAGCCGGTCCGTCCGGCCGCGTGCGTCACGGTCGATAATGCCCCGGCTGGCTGATCTATAACGCCCCCTGGGCGGGGCCGGGGTAGTAAGCTGGTACGAACCGGCCCCAGGCACATGCATTCGGCATACACCAACATGCGGATAGCGGTCCTGTGGAAATCGTGAAAAACACCGACGGGTTTCGGCCGACCGCCCTGGGCGGACCTTTCCTGGCCAGTCGTGTACCCCGTTCGCCGAACCGGGATGAATGCCGCATCATCAGGACCTGAATCCGACTTGCCCGTAATACCGCCGACCGCTAGCTGAAACACCCCCTGAACACGTGTCGTATAAACTTTGCGAACGAGGCAGAGAGTTGGCGCCCCGGCCCCTGTCACCCGGCCCC
>NZ_JBJHPC010001061.1:0-1078 GCF_045257485.1 Streptomyces sp. YS-3
GGGGAGGGGACGGCGGTGCCGATGGCGGTGGTGCAGCTCGCCTCCGGTGTGGCGGCGCTGCTCTGCTTCCTGCTGCTGTGCCGGCCCTGGCAGCGGCAGCAGACCGCGGCCTGAGCCGCCCCGGGCGCGCCGACGCCTCCGTACCGCGCCCGTAGAATCCCGGGGTGAACGAGAACGTCCCCGTCCCGCAGGCCCTGCGCTCCGCCCTCGCCGGGCTGCTCGACGGGCTGCCGCCGTCGCAGGCCGCGCGGGCCGTCGACCGGCTGATCGCCAACTACCGGGGTGCCACCCAGACGCACGCGCCGGTGCTGCGCGACCGCTCCGACGTGGCCGCGTACGCCGCGTACCGGATGCCCGCGACCTTCGAGGCGGTACGGTCCGCGCTCGCCGCCCTCCAGGACGCGGCGCCGCACTGGTCTCCCGCCACCCACACCGACGTCGGCGGCGGCACCGGCGCGGCGAGCTGGGCCGTCGCCGAGGCGTGGTCCCCCGCGACCACGGTCCTGGACTGGGCCGAGCCCGCGCTCGCGCTCGGCCGTGAACTGGCCGAGTCCTCCGGCGTCGAGGGGCTGCGGTCGATCCGCTGGGAGCGGGCCCGGATCGGTACGGCGCTGAGCCTGCCGGAGACCGACCTCGTCACCGTCTCCTACGTCCTGAACGAGCTGACCACCGAGGACCGCGGGGCCCTCGTGGACGCGGTCGCCCGCGCGGCGACCGGCGCCGTGGTCATCGTCGAGCCCGGCACCCCCGACGGCTACGCCCGGATCATCGAGGCCCGGGACCGCCTGATCGCGGCCGGGTTCACCGTCGCGGCGCCCTGCCCGCACAGCGCCGCCTGCCCGATCGAGCCCGGCACGGACTGGTGCCACTTCTCCGCCCGGGTCAGCCGCTCGTCCCTGCACCGGCAGGTCAAGGGGGGGTCGCTGGCGTACGAGGACGAGAAGTTCAGCTATGTGGCGGCGGTCCGGGGGGTGGCGGCCGAGCCCGCCGCGAACCGCGTGACGCGGCGCCCGCAGATCCGCAAGGGCCTGGTGCTGCTGGAGCTGTGTGCGGGGGAGGGGGTGCTGCGGAGGGAGAC
>NZ_JBJHPC010001062.1:0-1078 GCF_045257485.1 Streptomyces sp. YS-3
CCCCCCTGGTCTCCAGCACCACCGGCCGCGTGGTCGAGGACATCGAGGAGTACCACGACGAACTGCCCTGGCAAATGCTACGCCCCGTGCAGTGGCGGCGCACCGTCACCACCCTGCGATGCCGGGGAGTCGACCTCTTCGTGGAGGCAGGGCCCGGCCGGGTGCTCGCCGGGCTGGGCCGCGAGATCGCCCGCGAGGCCGCCCACCTGAGCGTCCAGGACGCCCTGTGCACCCCACCGGACGGCACTCCGCCGCGCGGCGCCGACACCCTCCTGAACACCGCGACACCGAAGGACAACTCGTGACCGAACTCGAAGGACGCATCGCGCTCGTCACCGGGGCCACCAAGGGAATCGGTCTCGCCGTCGCGACCGACCTGGCCCGGGCCGGCGCCACCGTCCTCCTCAACCACCGCGGCACCCCCGAACAGGCCCAGACCGCCCTGCGCACCGTCCAGGAGGTGCGGCCCGACGCGGAACTCGTCCAGGCCGACATCTCCCAGCCGGACGACGTGGACCGCATGTACCGCGACATCCGCCGCCGACACGGCCGCCTGGACGCCCTGGTCAACAACGCCGGGATCACCCAGGACGGCTACGCGGTGATGATGGGCGAGTCCAAGTGGCGGCAGGTCATCGACACCAACCTCACCGGCGCCTTCCTGTGCTGCCGGGCGGCCGGGCGGATGATGGCGAGCCGCCGCAGCGGATCCATCGTCACCGTCTGCTCCACCAGCGCCTTCAACCCGCCCGCCGGGCAAGCCAATTACGCGGCCTCGAAGGCGGGAGTCCTCGCCATGGTCAAGTCGATGGCCAAGGAGCTGGGCTCCTACGGCGTACGGGTCAACGCCGTGGTCCCCGGGTTCGTCGACACCGCGATGACCCGGCAGATGCCGCCCGACCGGCTCACCCAGAGCCTCAACGGCATCCCACTCGGCCGCATCGGCCGCCCCGAGGAAGTGGGCTCCGCCGTGCGGTTCCTGCTCGGCGACACCGCCTCGTACATCACCGGCACCTCGCTCGTCGTCGACGGCGGACTCATCAGCTGAGCCCGGGGCCGCCCGCCGACGATTCCCACC
>NZ_JBJHPC010001063.1:0-1069 GCF_045257485.1 Streptomyces sp. YS-3
CTGTACGCGCGCCCCCACCGCTCAGCCGCGCGGGGGCCGCGCGGCTGAGCGGTGGGGGCGCGCGTACAGCGGGGGTGTTCGGATCGGGGAGAATGGGCGGCATGAGCGCTCGTACTGTTGAGAACAACGCCCCTCACCGGGCCGGCTTCGCCTGTTTCGTCGGCCGCCCCAACGCGGGCAAGTCGACCCTCACGAACGCTCTGGTCGGACAGAAGGTGGCGATCACCTCCAGCCGTCCGCAGACGACGCGGCACACCGTCCGCGGCATCGTGCACCGCCCCGACGCGCAGCTGATCCTGGTCGACACGCCGGGCCTGCACAAGCCGCGCACGCTGCTCGGCGAGCGGCTGAACGACGTGGTCCGCACGACCTGGGCCGAGGTCGACGTGATCGGCTTCTGTCTGCCGGCGGACCAGAAGCTGGGGCCCGGCGACAAGTTCATCGCCAAGGAACTCGCGGGGATCAAGAAGACCCCGAAGATCGCGATCGTGACGAAGACGGACCTCGTCGACTCCAAGGCGCTCGCCGAGCAGTTGCTCGCCGTGCAGCGGCTCGGGGAGGAGCTGGGCTTCGAGTGGGCGCAGATCGTGCCGGTCTCGGCCGTCGGCGACCAGCAGGTCCAGCTGGTGGCGGACCTCCTGGTCCCGCTCCTGCCCGAGGGCCCCGCGCTCTACCCCGAGGGCGACCTCACGGACGAGCCCGAGCAGGTGATGGTGGCCGAGCTGATCCGCGAGGCGGCGCTGGAGGGGGTACGGGACGAGCTTCCGCACTCCATCGCGGTGGTGGTGGAGGAGATGCTGCCGCGCGAGGACCGGCCGGCCGACCGGCCGCTGCTCGACATCCACGCGAACGTGTACATCGAGCGGCCGAGCCAGAAGGGGATCATCATCGGTCCCAAGGGGAAGCGGCTGAAGGAAGTCGGGATGAAGTCGCGGCAGCACATTGAGGCGCTGCTGGGGACGCCGGTGTTTCTCGATCTTCATGTGAAGGTGGCGAAGGATTGGCAGCGGGATCCGAAGCAGCTGCGCAAACTGGGCTTCTGACCCCCACCCCGCCCCTTCCCCAAACC
>NZ_JBJHPC010001064.1:0-1069 GCF_045257485.1 Streptomyces sp. YS-3
GGGGTGGGGTGCCGCCGTTGCATCGGCTGGAGGTGCCGATGCCCAACTCGCTGCCGTTCGCCATGGGCACCTTCGACACCATCGGCGCGATGTCCCGCGCCGACTTTCCCCACCGGCACACCTTCTACGAGATCGTGCACATCACCGGCGGCACCGGCACCCATGTGCTCGACCTCGCCCGGTTCGCGCTGCGGCCACCGCACCTGTGCGTCATCTCCCCCGGTCAGGTCCACCAATGGGAGTGCGCGGACGGGCCGGAGGGATGGGTGATCCTCTTCACCGAGGACTTCCTGCTCGACCACCCCGACGACCGCGCCCTGCTGCGCGGACTCGGCCCCCGCCCCTGGCTGGAGCTGGACCGCGAGGCCCAGAGCTGGACGTCCTCGCTCGTGGGGGAGATGTACGAGGAGTACCGGACGGGGGCCGAGGGCTTCCACGGGGTGCTGCGCGCGCTGCTGCACGTCCTGCTCGTACGGGCCGCGCGACTGCCCGCACTCCCCGTCGCCCAGGACATCGCCCGTGCGAGCGGCGTCGCGGGGCGGTTCACCGCCCTGCTGGCGCGCGCCGACGACCTGCCCTCGTCCGTACGGGCGTGTGCGGAACGGATCGGGGTGTCCGTGGGGTATCTGACCGAGGCCGTGAAGGAGGCCACCGGCCGTACGCCCGGTGAGCTCATCCGCCAGGCCCGCACCCACGAGGCCAAACGGCTGCTGCTCCACACCGAATTGACGGTACGTCAGGTAGCCGCCCGGGTCGGATTCGCCGACCCCGCCTACTTCTGCCGCTTCTTCCGCCGGGAGACCGGCACCAGCCCCGGCGACTTCCGGCGCGGCGGCGGCGATTATCACCACGACCACCGCATCGCGTCCATCGCCCGGACACGACCGTCCGCCTAGCGTCGTAGCCGTCCCCAACCTCCCCCCAAGGAGCAGACATGGATGGCGAGAGCGACGCGACGAGGCGTGACGAGAACCGGCACGCGGGCGCCGACGGGCGGCCCCGGCCCAGCCGCAAGACCGTGCTGCGGGCCGCGCTCGCGGCGGGAGTGGCCGTGCCCGTGTCCCTGGCC
>NZ_JBJHPC010001065.1:0-1067 GCF_045257485.1 Streptomyces sp. YS-3
CACCTGCACAAACACCCTCCGCCGCCCCGGCGTGCGCCCCCCGCCTCACTCCTTCTGGAGGATGGCGAAGCTCGCCCCTTGGTCATCGGTGAGGACCGCCATCCGCCCGTACGGGATGTCGACGGGCTCGGCGGTGACCCGGCCGCCCAGCTCACGGCAGGCCGCGGCCGTGGCGTCGCAGTCCCCGACCGCGAAGTACACCAGGAAGTGGTCGGGCATCTCGGCGGGGAAGGCGTCCCCCAGGAGGCAGCGACCGCCGAAGGCGGTGTCGGGGCCCGGCGCGGAGCCCGCGGGCGACCAGGTGCGGTAGTCGCCGTCGGTCTCGTCCAGGTCGCGGCCCTCGAAGCCGAAGACCGCCTCGTAGAAGCGGTCGGCCCGGGCCGTGTCCCGGGCGTACACCTCGGTCCAGCAGAAGGCGCCCGGCTCGCCGCTCTTCTCGAAGCCGGCGTGCTCGCCGGCCTGCCACAGACCGAAGACCGCGCCGCCGGGGTCGGCGGCGACCGCCATCGTCCCGTACGGAGGGACCTGGACCGGGTCCGTCACCAGCTGGCCGCCCGCCGCCCTGATCCGCACGGCGAGCGCCGCCACGTCGGGGGCCGCGAAGTAGACGCCCCAGGCGGTGGGCATCCGGCCGTCGCGCTTGGGGACGAGGGCGGCGACGCGCTTCCCGCCGCTGAACGCGGTCGTGTAGTGCCCGTACCTCTCCTCCGCGTCCTCGTCGAAGGTCCAGCCCATCAGCGCGCCGTAGAACCGCTTGCCCGCCGCGAGGTCGGACAGCGTCGCGTCGGCCCAGCACGGCGCGCCTTCCGGAAATCCGCCCATGCGCCTGGTTCCTTCCTGGGGTGGCCCCGCCCCGCGTACGGGACGGGACGCGGGTGCCGCTACGCGGTGAAGCTAACGGCCCCGTCCGCACTCCGCACCGGCACAAATCGAACAAATGAGCTGCATTGCCCCCACTGTAGGCGCCCGCCCCCTTTTCCCGCACGGGTTGTCCACAGAGCGTGTCCACAGGCTGTTGATAACACCATTCGAGTGGCGGACGGGTGCGCGAGGAGGGGCGGCGGGCG
>NZ_JBJHPC010001066.1:0-1067 GCF_045257485.1 Streptomyces sp. YS-3
ATCGAGGAGGCGGCGCGCGTCCCGGTTCGCCGAGCCGAAGGCCACGAAGACCGCCGCGCCCGTGGGCAGTTCGGTCCCGGACAGCAGCACCGGCCGGGTCGTGATGCGCCGGAACCCCTGGAGCGCCGAGTCGTAGCGCGCCGCCTCCTCGATCGCGGCGGGAATCAGCTCGGGCTTCGCGCAGAGCAGCTCCCACTGCGCGCGATGCCGCAGCAGGTGCAGCACCGTCGTACCGATCTGCGCGGTCGTGGTCAGATGCCCCGCCAGAAGGAAGTTCTGCAGGTGGGCCACCATCTCGTGGCGCTCCTCCAGGGTCAGTTCACCGGTGCCCGGCGCCAGCGCGGTGAGCAGCGCCGTGCACAGGTCGTCGCGCGGCCGGGTCCGTCTCGCGCGCAGATACGTGTCGAGCAGTTGCTGCATCGTCACCACGTCCCGCGCCGCCGCGATCTGCTCGGCCTCCTCCAGTGGCCGGAACAGCAGTTCCTCGGCCCGGTGTCCGCCGCGTACCGCCACCGGGACGTCCGCCGCGTCCAGGCCGATCAGCCGCCCGACGACGTCCCCGGGCAGCAGCATCGCGTACTCCCCCATCAGCTCCACCCGGCCCCGCGCCGCGAACGCGTCCACCAGGGCGGTCGCGCGCTCGGCGGCGTACGGCAGCACGGCGGCGACCCGAGCGGGCGAGAGGCCGTGGACGATGGGGGCGCGCAGCCGGTGGTGCTGGGGGCCGTCCGAGGTGACGACGACGGGGCGGCCCCCGAAGCCGGAGCCGAGTTCGGCGAGGACGGCGGGGCCGGGGATCACGTCGGGGCGCAGCGCGTTCGCCGAGGAGAACGCCTCGGGCCGGCGCAGCACCTCGCGTACGTCGGCGTCGCGCGCGACCAGCCAGGCGTCCAGCTCGGGGACGAAGGTCAGGCCCTCGGCGCGGCGGGCGCGCGCGTAGTGCGGATAGGGGTCGCGCTGGAGCGCGTCGAGCCGTGCGTGCTCATGCCTGTCCACAGGCTCATCGTGTACGAAGCGGGTCGCGGGCGGAAGAGCACCGGGAGGGGCGGACGGGCCCGGGCGGGGAG
>NZ_JBJHPC010001067.1:0-1066 GCF_045257485.1 Streptomyces sp. YS-3
GGGCGGGGGGACAGGGGGCGCCGAGGGCGCGGCCTCGCCGCTCATGCCCGCCTCCCCGTATGCGTCTGATCGAACACCGGATGAACGTCTACGGCATGGCCACGGGCATCCACGGCGACTCCTCGGACGGTGCTTGCGGACCTGACGCAAGGAACAACGCTGCTGATCAGCGCGGCGTAACGGCCGACTCGTCGAGAAATCGTTCGACTGTGCAGGAGGAACGTTTGGGCTCCGCGGCGGGGCGCCCGTCAGACGTAGTTCGAATCGGTGCTCAGTAACCGCCCGGGGCCGAGGCCGGGGCGCTCGTCACCGGGGCGTACGGGGTCGAGTGGCCCGGAGCGGGGGCCGAGGTCGTCGGGAGGCGCGAGGCGGGGGCCTGCGGTCGCGCGGACTCGGAGGCACTGGCGGACGAGGGGGCGCAGGACGCAGGGGCGGATGAACCGGCGTACGGCGACGGGCAGTTCGTGGGCGACGAGCCGTAGGGCGTCGACGTGCTGGGCGGCGGGGTCTTCCGGTCGTTCTCGCCCGTGTCGCCCCGGGGCCGCGAGAACCACTCCTCGTGGTCCGGGTCGAACATGACGAACGTCTGGACCGGGCGGGCGGCGGGCGCGACGACGGCCACGTTCGACGGCCGGTAGGCGGGCCAGGCGTCGCCGGCCGGTTTGGGCGTGCCCCGCTGGGCGACCGGCGGCGTCAGCGGGTTCCCGCAGGCGCACCGCACCCTCGGCACGCCCCGGTCGTCCACCAGCACGGCCGTACCGGCCTGGAGGACGGCCTGGTAGGAGGTGGCGGAGCCGTTCTCGTAGCCGTGGTTGGTCACCCGGGTGTCGATACGGAGCTGTACGGGGGTCAGGGCGCGCAGATACGACGGCACGCCGTCGGGCGCGATGCCGAGGACGGACGCGAACGCCTTGTTCTTCGCCGGTTCCGCCGCCAGCGCGCCGATCTGCTTCTCCACGTCGCAGCTCGCCCTGTTGCGGGTACCGCCGTACAGGCCCGGGGCCGAACCGTCCACGCCGCGCGTCACGTTGGCGGACGCCGGCGCCGACGCGCTGGGCAGGGAGGG
>NZ_JBJHPC010001068.1:0-1062 GCF_045257485.1 Streptomyces sp. YS-3
GACCCGGATGTGCCGCTGGTCAAGGAGGCGGCCGGGGCCGGGGACTGGGCCGGGGTGCGGGCGTTGCTGGAGTCGCGGCCCGAGGGGGAGGACCGGATCGATCTGCTGTGGGCGGTCGCCGACACCGCCGGGGTGGAGAAGTGGATCGGCAAGGCGGCCGAGGCCGAGCCGCAGTCGGCGCTGCCGTTGCTGGTCGCCGGGTCGCGGCAGATCAGCTGGGCGTGGGAGGCGCGTACCTCCGCGCGGGCGCAGCACGTCTCGCGCGAGCAGTTCGAGGTCTTCCACGACCGGCTGCGTACCGCGGAGAAGATGCTGTACGAGGTGGCCGAGCGGGAGCCGGGCTGGACCTCTCCCTGGTACGGCCTCCTCGTCACCGGGCGCGGTCTTCAGGTCGGCGAGCCGGCCGCGCGGCGGCGGTTCGAGGCCGCCGTGCGCCGCGACCCGTACCACCTCGGCGTCCACCGCCAGCGGTTGCAGCAGGTGTGCCACAAGTGGGGCAGCTCCCACGAGGAGATGCACGCCTTCGCGCGGCGGGCCGCGCTCGCCGCGCCCGAGGGGAGCCTGCTCGGTGAGCTCGTCGCCCTCGCCCACCTGGAGCACTGGCTCGACCTGGAGGACGGGGAGGACACGGCCTACCTGCGGAACCCGGAGGTGCGCACCTCCCTGCGGGACGCCGCCGAACGCTCCGTGCTGCATCCGGACTTCGTTCCCCGGCTGGGGTCGGTGCAGGTCAACAACTCCTTCGCGATGGCGTTCTCGCTGGTCGGGGACACGGCGTCGGCGCGGGCGTGCTTCGAGGCGACCGGGGGGTACGTCACCGAGTCCCCCTGGCACTACCTGAACCATGTCGATCCGACCGTGCCGTACCGCAAGTACCGCGCGGCGGCCGGGGCCTGAGCCCACGGGCGCAGCCCGGCGGCCCGCGGCCCGGTGGCCCGTCGTCCGGTGACCCGTGGCCCGGTGGTCCGTGGTCCGGTGGCCCCGGCTGCCGGCCCCCGGCTGCGGGCGCGACCCGGCGCGGTCGGCCCAGCCTGACCGGGCCCAGCGTGATCGGGCCCAGCG
>NZ_JBJHPC010001069.1:0-1055 GCF_045257485.1 Streptomyces sp. YS-3
CCCCCCAACCGATCAACATCGATCAGCATCGCATCACCACCCGCTCACACTCAGCTACCCAAACCGCCCCATAGACGTAACAGAAGCGACGGAATCGACGATTTGAGCAACTGGGTGTAGCGCTCCCTGCACGAAGCGTTATTCTCCTCAGACGCATACCGGAACCCACACATCGCCACGGCGGGTGAACGGTCCCGCACTGCACGTGATGGAAGCTCTGCCTCTGGGAGTCCCGTGTACCCACACGTCGGGGTTGACGCCTCGGGCCTGGCTACGCTCCGCGCAGCGGTCGTCGACCGTCTGCGCGGTTTCGTCCCCACCGCGTACGCCACCGCCCCCGCCTTCGCCTTCGCCACCGCCTCACCCCTCGGTGCCTGCTACGCGCTGGCCGAGGGCGGTGCCGCGGTCGGAAGACGGAGCGGTGGCCGCAGCACGGGCACGTCCGCGACGCCGACCGCCCGCCGCCCCAGCGCGGACAGCGACAGCGCCCGCATGATGGACCTCGTCGAACGCGCCCAGGCGGGCGAAGCCGACGCCTTCGGACGCCTGTACGACCAGTACAGCGACACGGTGTACCGGTACATCTACTACCGCGTCGGCGGCAAGGCCACCGCCGAGGACCTCACCAGCGAGACCTTCCTGCGCGCGCTCCGCAGGATCTCCACCTTCACCTGGCAGGGGCGCGACTTCGGCGCCTGGCTGGTCACGATCGCGCGCAACCTGGTCGCGGACCACTTCAAGTCGAGCCGCTTCCGTCTGGAAGTGACCACAGGCGAAATGCTCGACGCCAACGAAGTGGAGCGCTCACCCGAGGACTCCGTCCTGGAGTCCCTCTCCAACGCGGCGCTCCTCGAAGCCGTACGCAAGCTCAACCCGCAGCAGCAGGAGTGCGTCACCCTGCGCTTCCTCCAGGGGCTCTCGGTCGCCGAGACCGCCCGCGTCATGGGCAAGAACGAGGGCGCCATCAAGACGCTCCAGTACCGGGCCGTGCGCACCCTCGCCCGCCTCCTCCCCGAAGACGCCCGCTGACAACCCCACGGGCGCCCCGCTGAGCC
>NZ_JBJHPC010001070.1:0-1047 GCF_045257485.1 Streptomyces sp. YS-3
CGCCCAGCGCCGCACGCGCCTGGGATATCCGGATCTGTTCCATCGTCATGTCGTGGCGCATCTCGGCACGGCTCCAGGCGCGTTCCGCGAGCTCCCACATGGTGGTGAGGTGGAGGGGATTGGTGCCGGTGACCTCGGCGAGCGCGACGACGGCGCCCTTGGGCGCGAGCAGCCGTCCGCCCAGATAGCGCTCCCACGAGGTCTTGCTGTAGCCGGTGCGGTCGGCGACCGACGCCAGGCTCAGTCCACTGCGGTCGACCAGTCTGCGCAGCTGGCTGGCGAACTCCCGCACCTGCGGGTCGAGTTCCTCCGGCAGCGCCTTCCAGCGAGGCATGTGCTTCCCCCTTGTCCCCCCGTATGTGCCCGATGTGCCCCCCGGGGCCCGTTGCCGCCCCCGGCACACCCTTGGCCCCTGTTCCGACCCCATCCTCCCATCGGCGGGGGGTGCCGTCACCAAGGCCCCCGCCGCCCGGGGAGGGCTGTTGCCCGACGCACACACAGTTGCGGAACGGTCACCTCCGCGCCACAGGCCCCCGGCTTCCCTTGTAGCCGCCTTGGCGCGTCCATGACTCTTACGTCCACGGGGGACAGACGGCGCCCGTCGTCCCACGGGGGAGAGGACGGGCGCCGTTCTGTTCACGGGTGTTCCGGGCGGGTCAGCGCACCGTGAAGCGGACCGCGTCCTCCAGGAACGGGATGTCCAGCCAGGGCCTGGGCTGCGCCACCAGGGCGAGCAGCACGATCAGGACGCCCAGCGCGCCGTACGTGGTGATGTCGGTGAAGCGCGAGCGCACCGCCAGCATCCCCACCGACGGCAGCAGCCAGCGCAGCACCGCGCCCGCCAGCAGGGCCAGCCCGATGATGATCAGGCCGACCCGGAAGAGGTCCAGCGAGACGAGCAGCAGCCCGAGCCCGGTCGACCCCAGCACGCTCAGCAGCGGCCACTGGCGCGCGGGCGCGGGCGAGGCCCCGGAGGCCGCCCGTCCGCCGCCCTCGGGCCGCGCGGTGTACCGCGTGACCGAGGGGAACCGGCGGGAGGTCCTGCGG
>NZ_JBJHPC010000108.1:0-15907 GCF_045257485.1 Streptomyces sp. YS-3
GTGCGGTGGGGGCGCTCCGGGTCGTGAACGCCTCGACGAGGTGGTGGTCGGGGGCGCGGTGGCAGGCGGGGTCGGTCCGGGCCGGATCGCCGGTCAGCGCGTACGCCTGGCAGCGGCAGCCGCCGAGTGCGGTGGGGGCGCTCCGGGTCGTGAACGCCTCGACGAGGTGGTGGTCGGGGGCGCGGTGGCAGGCGGGGTCGGTCCGGGCCGGATCGCCGGTCAGCGCGTACGCCTGGCAGCGGCAGCCGCCGAAGTCGGTGGTCCGCAGCTCGCAGCCGCGGCAGGGGTCGGGCATCCAGGCGGTTCCCCGGTAGGCGTTGAACGCCGGGGATGCGCGCCAGATCCACTCCAGCGGCCGGTCCCGGACGCTGGGCGGATCGAGGCCGGGCAGGGACGCGGCGGCCGGACAGGGCAGCACGGTGCCGTCGGGTGCCACGGTGAGCGAGACCGCGCCCCAGCCGCCCATACAGGGCTTGGCGGTGCCGTCGTAGTAGTCGGGGACGACCCAGACGAGCTCGGTCCGCCCGGCGAGCCGCTCCCTCCAGCGGTCCACCGCCGCCCGGGCCCGCTCGACCTGGTCGTGGTCGGGCAGAAGTTGCTCTCGGTTGAGCAGGCCCCACCCGTAGAACTGGGCGTTGGCCAGCTCAATGCGGTCGACACCCCAGGCGAGTCCCAGCTCGACGACTGCGTCGAGGGCGTCCAGGTTGTCGCGGTGCAGCACGACGTTCAGCCCCAGGGGCAGCCCGGCCGTCCGCACCAGGGCGGCGGCGCGCTCCTTGGCGGCGAAGGAGCCGCGACGGCCGGCGATGCGTTCGGACGCGGTTGCCTCGGCGTGCTGTACGGACAGTTGCACGGCCCGCAGCCCGGCTTGGACCAGATCGCGCAGCCGCTCGGCGTCCAGACCGATCCCACTGGTGACGAGCTGGGTGTAGATGCCGGCCGCGTCGGCGGCGGTGACGATCGCGGGCAGATCGCGGCGCAGCAGCGGTTCCCCGCCGGAGAGATGGGTGTGCACGACCCCCAGCTCCCCGGCCTGGCGCATGACCCGGCGCCAGCCGTCGGTGTCCAGCTCGCGGCTGCGGCGGACCAGCTCCACGGGGTTCGAGCAGTACGCGCAGTGCAGCGGGCAGCCGTGGGTGAGCTCGGCGAGCAGCGCCCAGGGCGGGTCGATGGCCCGCGGCGGGTCGGCCTCCGGGGGCCCGGCGGTCGTCCCGGGAGGGGCGGTCGTCCGGGTGCCGAGGGTCGTCTCCGGTTCGTTTGTCACCTCAACCACCCCTCGTCCCGCAGCCGCCCGAGGAACGGCGGCACCTCGTCCGCCACCGGTGCGCCGGGGAAGCGCGCGCCCAGCTCCTCGACGATGTCCCCGACGTCGCGGTGGCCGTCGCACAGCCGGACGATGTGCCCGGCGGGGCCGCGCAGCACGACGACACGTTCGGGCAGCACGAGCAGGTCGCAGCCGCGCACCCGGTCGCGGCGCAGCAGCACGGAGCGGGAGAGCACCGGCCGCCAGGCGCCGGTGGCCGCGCCGGGAGCGGGCCTCACGACGCACCCCCGGCCACGCCCGCTGCTCCGTCTCCCCCGGCCCCGCCGCGCTCCACCGCGTCGAGCAGCGACCACAGGACATCGCACTTGAAGGCGAGGGCGGCGACAACCCGTTCCTGCTGTTCCCGGGTGCGCGCCCAGGCCTTGACGAGGGCGAGCGCCTCGCCGCCGTCGCGCCCGCCCTGGCCGATCCGGGTACGGAAGTAGGTGAGCCCGTCGGCTGCGATCCACGGGTAGTGCCGCTCGAACGCCTCGATCCGGGTACGCATCAGGCCGGGGGCGGACAGTTCGGTGAGCGAGGCGGCGACGGCGTCGAGCAGGGGCCGCAGTCGGCAGAAGTTGACGTATCCGTCGACCGCGAGCCGTACGCCCGGCAGCACGTCCGCCCCCGAGTCCAGCCGCTCCCGTTCGATCCCGGCGGCCTCGCCGAGCCGCAGCCAGCGCTCGATGCCGCCCTCGCCGTCCCGCGACCCGTCGTGGTCCTGGATGCGCCGCAGCCACGTCCGCCGTAGCCCCGGTGTGTCGAACTTCGCGAGGATGTGGGCGTCCTTGACGGGGATGTGCCGCTGGTAATGGAAGCGGTTGACGATCCAGCGCCGCAGTTCACCGGGTCTCAACTCGCCTTTGTGCATCCGTACGTTGAAGGGGTGCCGGTCGTGGTAGCGCGTGTCGGCGACGGCGCGGAGCCGGTCCTCCAAATCGCCCTCGCTCCAAGCCACTTGGCCGGTCGCGGCTGCGTCGGGACTCATATCTCGATCACCATCCGCTCGGCGGCGACTTCGAGCCCCAGCGCGGCGAGGCGTGTGTGCTCGGGGGCGCCGGGATCCGTGAGGGGGTTGGTGTTGTTCAGATGGGTGTAGAGGCACCGGGCGCGCACTCCGGAGAGCCGGTGCGCGGTGCCGTCGGGCCCGTCGATGGGCAGGTGGCCCATGGCGGTGGCGGTGCGGGGCGAGATTCCGGTGCGTACGGGCTCGTCGTCGTCCCAGAACGTGCCGTCGATCAGCACGCAGTCGGCCTCCTCGACGGCCTTCCGGAGGGTGTCGGGCCAGGCGGCGAGGGCGGGGGCGTATACGGCGAGGGCTCCGGTGGCAGGTTCGCGCAGGCACAGGGCGACGACCCAGGAGAGGTCGTCGTCAGCGGGGCCGTCGGTCTGAGGCGGTGACAGAGGAGGCAGGTCCGTGGCGTAGCGGGGCCGTTTGGCCGAGAGGGGCAGGGCGCTGATCTCGACGGCGCCACCGAGGAGGCGCGGCTCGGCCTCCAACTGCCGCCACTTCAGCGGCATATAGGGCCGCAGGATCTCGCCGAGGCGCAGTCCGCTCGTCAGGGCGTGGCGTACGGGTGGGGTCGTCCACAGCTCGACTCCGGCGCGTGCCTCGCGCAGGCGGGCGATGCCGAGGGTGTGGTCGAGTTCGGCGTCGGTGAGGACGACACCGGCGACGGGCGTCTCCCGCTGCCCCGGCCCCGGCCGGAGGGCGGGCACGGCCTCGATGCCGTCGGTGAGGTCGGGGCCCGCGTTGACGACGTACCAGCGGTGATCGGCCACCCGGACGGCCAGGGACGCGTGGCGGCGGCGCCGTTCGGGGTGGGCGCGCGCCCCGGCGCAGCCGGGACACGCGCAGTTCCACTGGGGCAGCCCGCCGCCCGCCGCGGTGCCCAGCACCTGCAGCAGCATGGCGGTGGGTCTACCGGTCGGCGAGGGCGTAGGCGGTGACTTCCATGGCGGTCTCGACGACCGCATAGTCCGGAGTCACCCAGACCGACGTTTCATCCGATGTTTCCTTCGACTCGTTCATGGGTGCAGGCCTGCCTTTCCATCTCTTCGTGGGGGGTGAGGCTCAGCTGTGAACCCTGTACGGCATATGCAGAGTGGTGACGCATGCAGAGTTCATACACGTGAACTGCGTTCAGCGATCTGCCATAGAGTCGCGTCTCATGGGGGTTCGGTCAATGGTCTGAACCGAGAAGGTCGGATCTGTAGCGCAGAATTCCGGACATCGGCGGAGCGGGGAATGGTTCGATCAGGTCGCTCGTTGACGTCATGAGTACCAACCGACGACGTAAGGATCGACCGCTCGTGAGCAAGGTCCCCTCCATCACCCTCAACAACGGCGTCGAGATGCCCCAGCTCGGGTTCGGTGTCTGGCAGGTGCCGGACGACGAGGCCGCGCAGGCGGTCGAGACCGCGATCGAGACCGGGTACCGGTCGATCGACACGGCCGCGGTCTACGAGAACGAAGCGGGCACCGGCAAGGCGATCGCGGCCTCCGGAGTGGCCCGCGAGGAGCTCTTCGTCACCACCAAGCTGTGGAACAGCGCGAACGAGAAGTGGACGCGCGACGGTGTCCTGCGCGAGTTCGACGCCTCCCTGTCGAAGCTGGGCCTCGACTACGTCGACCTGTACCTGATCCACTGGCCGCGCGCCGTGCGCGACGACTACGTGGCGGTCTGGAAGGCGTTCGCGGAGATCGCCGGCAGTGGCCGCGCCAAGGCGATCGGCGTCTCCAACTTCCAGCAGCCGCACCTGCGTCGGATCATCGACGAGACCGGCGTGACCCCTGCAGTCAACCAGGTGGAGCTGCACCCGCAGCTCGSCCWGGSCGAGCTGCGCGCCTTCCACACCGAGCACGGCATCGCGACCGAGGCCTGGTCGCCGCTGGGCCAGGGCAAGGGCCTCCTGGAGGTCCCGACGATCGTGGCGATCGCGCAGAAGTACGCGAAGACCCCGGCGCAGATCGTGCTGCGCTGGCACGTCCAGCTCGGCACCATCGCCATCCCGAAGTCGGTGACGCCCTCGCGCATCGCCGAGAACTTCGACGTGTTCGGCTTCGAGCTCGACGCGGAGGACATCGCGGCGATCGCCGCGCTCGACGAGGGCAAGCGGCTGGGGCCGGACCCGGACGAGTTCGACTTCAACTGAGCGCGCTCCGGGGCCGTACCGGCCCGTGAAGTGATGCTGTCCGCCGCCCGGGACCGTGCCTGTCCCCGGCGGCGGACATCGTGCTGCGCGGGAGGCTCAGCCCGCCCGGCGCGCCGTGTGGACCGACCTCGCCGTCAGCAGGAACACATCCGGGCGGCGCGCCAGGCCCGCCTCGTCCTCCGGGTCCGTCAGACGCGCCAGCACCGCCGCGTCCTCCGGTGACAGCTGGTCCCCGACCGTCTCCGCGGTCCTGGCGAAGGTGTACGCCACCTGTTCACGCACCGCCGGGTCCAGCGGCGCCGGGAAGTCGACGAGGAAGCTGCGGCCGGCCGGGGAGACCAGCCCCACGGACGTGAGCAGCGCCGCCCAGTCCTCGGTCTCCTCCTTGGCGTCCGGCAGCTCCGCCCGCATCTTCGCGAACCGCTCGTCCACCAGTACGTCGATCCTGGCCTCCAGGCCGGGCCGCCCCATGCCGATGTCGCGGGGCAGCCGGCGCGTGGGCAGCCCGCCCTCCGCGAGGGCCACCGTGCCGCCCGGCCGCAGCAGCCGTGCGAACCCGGCGAGCGCGGCCCGCTGGTCGCCGAGGTGGTGCAGCGAGTTGCCCGCCCAGACGAGGTCGGCCTCGCCCAACTCGCCGAAACCGTCCGGGAGTTCCGTCTCGACGGTACGGACGCGGTCACCGAGGCCCAGACGCTCCGCGCGGGCCCGCGCGTGGCCGAGGAGGGCCCGGTTGCCGTCGACGGCGACGACCTCCGCCCCCGGGAACGCCTCCGCGAGCAGACATGTCACCACACCGGGACCGCTGCCGATGTCGAGGATCCGGCGCACCTCGGGGCCGCCGGAGCGCTGCCCGGCGATCCAGGCAGCGGCCTCCCGGTAGGCGCCCGAGAACAGTTCGGCCTCGCCCACCAGGAGCGGGAGCAGCGTCTCCCAGTCGAAGTCCGCCCAGCCGTCGCCGTGTCCGTGGCCGTGCCCATGGCCATGAGCGGGGCCATGAGCAGGGGCGTGGCCGCTGCCGTGGCCCTGCCCGCCTTCGGGGGTGCTCCGGTGGTTGTCGTCGTGGCTGTTCCGGCCGTCGTGGCCGCGCGAGTCGCTCATGGCTCCACCCTGCCCCCGGTCGCGGCCGTCGCGGGAATTCCTTTGCTGTTTCGGCAATTCGTCCGGTGCTCCTGCGGGCTGACGCCCCGCACCCGTTTGAACGCGGCGCTCAGCGCGAACGCGCCCCCGTACCCCACCTGCCGCGCGATCGCCTCGACCGTCGCGTCGCTCTCGCGCAGGAGGTCCGCCGCGAGCGCCAGCCGCCAGCCCGTGAGGTATGCCATCGGCGGCTCCCCCACCAGCTCACCGAAGCGCCGGGCCAGACCGGCCCGGGAGACCCCGCACCGCGCGGCGAGCGCGGCCACCGTCCACGGGTGCGCGGGCTCGTTCTGGAGCAGCCGCAGCGCGGGCCCCACAACCGGGTCGCCCATCGCCCGGTACCAGGCGGGCGCATGGGCTCCCGGCCGGTTGAACCAGGCCCGCAGCACCGCGATCAGGAGCAGGTCGAGCAGCCGGTCCAGGACGACGCTCTGGCCCGGCTCGTCCCGGGAGATCTCCTCGTCGAGCAGGGGCATCACCGGGCAGTTCCACTCCTCGGCGGTGAGCACCAGCAGCGGCGGCAGCGCGTCGAGCAGCCGCCCGCTGATCTCACCCTCCATGAGATACGTGCCGACGAGCATGGTGGCCGAGCCGTCGGCGGCGTTGCCCCAGGTCCGTACGCCCAGCTCCATCGACTGCGCCAGCGGCTCGCCGCGCAGGGTGGTGCACACCCCGCCCGGCCCGATCCTGGCGGAGGGCTCGGCGTCGGGCGCGTGGGCGACGGTGTACGGGTCGGGGCCGCGCGCGACGACGATGTCACCGGGGCGGGCCAGGACCGGCGGCCCGGAGTCGGGCACGACCCACGCCTCGCCCCGCGTCGTCGACATCAGGCAGATGGGCGCCCGGTCCTCGATCCGTACCGACCGCGGCGGTTCCATCACCATCCGCAGCAGAAACGCGCCGCGGGCACGCGGTCCGTCGAGCAGTCCGGAGAGTGCGTCCATGGGGCGGAGCCTAGTCGGCCGCACAGCGGTGCAGTAGACGCAGACGTATGCGGATGAGCCCTTGGAGCATGGAGCGTCCACGCCGCTCCGACCAAGCTGGACCCATGACGAACACAGCGCAGAACACGTACCGGAGCACCGACCTGAATACCCGTCAGGCCGTGCTCGTGACCAATGGCACCGGCAAGACCGGGCACCGCGTCGTCGAACGGCTCACCGCGCTCGGTATGCCGGTCCGCGCCGGTTCGCGCGGCGGCGAGGTGCCCTTCGACTGGGCGGACGCGTCGACATGGGGCCCCGCCCTCACGGGCGCCGACTCCGCCTATGTGACGTACTTCCCGGACCTCGCCGCGCCCGGCGCCGTCGAGGCGATGCACACCTTCGGAGAACTCGCCGCCCGCCACGGCGTGGGGCGCCTGGTGCTGCTCTCCGGCCGGGGCGAGCCGGCGGCGGTCCTGGCCGAGGAGGCCCTGCGCGCGGCGGGCGCGGAGCTCACGGTCGTACGCGCCGCGTTCTTCGCCCAGAACTTCAGCGAGGGCGTCCTGACCGAAGGCGTGCTCGCGGGCGAGATCCCGTTCCCGGCGGGCGACACGGCGGAACCGTGGGTGGATGCCGACGACCTCGCGGACGTCGTGGTGCAGGCCCTCACCGAGGACGGACACGCGGGCGTGGTCCACGAGGTGACGGGCCCTCAGCTGCTCACGCTGGCGGAGGTCGCCGCCGCGCTGTCGCAGGCGTCGGGCCGCCCCGTGCGGTACGTGCCGCTGACCGAGGCGCAGTACGCGGAGCTGCTGGTGCGGTACGGCCTCGTCGAGGGGGAGGCCCGGTGGCTCGCCGAGCTGTTCGCGACGCTGCTGGACGGGCACAACTCCTCGACCACGGACGGCGTCAAGCGCGTCCTGGGCCGCGAGCCCAAGGCGTTCGCCGACTTCGCGCGGGACGCGGCGGCGGACGGCGACTGGGGGGTGACCCAACGGTCTTTGGCCAGGTGACCGAAACATGCCGTGACCAACACCACGCCCTCCGTGAGCGTCCGATTACCGCAATAGGGGCCTGCCGTCGGGTGGGCGTCATTCCTTCGCACTAGGTTTTCGTCTGTCACCGCATTGACGACACGCCGCGACGAAGGAAGCTGAACCGATGGACGAGAAGGAATCCCTGGCGGAGCGCTTCGAGGAGAACCGCCCCCGGCTGCGGGCGGTCGCCTACCGGATGCTCGGCTCACTGAGCGAGGCGGAGGACGCCGTCCAGGAGGCCTGGTTGCGGGCGGCCGGTTCCAGCGACGGTGTGGAGAACCTGAGCGCCTGGCTGACCACCGTCGTCTCGCGGGTCTGCCTCGACATGCTGCGCTCGCGCCAGGCCCGGCGCGAGGACCCTCTCGACGTCCATGTGCCCGATCCGGTCGTGGACCGCCCGGACCGGGTGGACCCCGAGCACGAGGCACTGCTCACCGACTCGGTCGGGCTCGCCCTGCTCGTCGTGCTCGACACCCTGGCCCCGGCCGAGCGGCTGGCGTTCGTGCTGCACGACATGTTCGGCGTCCCGTTCGAGGAGATCGCGCCCATCGTGGACCGCGCCCCGGCGGCGACCCGGCAGCTCGCCAGCCGGGCCCGCCGCCGGGTGCAGGGCCGGGCCGTGCCCGACCCCGACCTGAACCGGCAGCGCAAGGTCGTCGACGCCTTCCTCGCGGCGGCGCGCGGCGGCGACTTCGACGGCCTGCTCGCCACCCTCGACCCGGACATCGTGCTGCGGGCGGACTACGGGCCGGGCTCGCTCACCCCGTCCAAGACGGTGCTCGGCGCCCACGCCGTGGTCCAGAACGCGCTGTCCTTCGCGCAGTACGCCAAGTTCGCCCGCCCGGCGCTGGTCAACGGCGCGATGGGTGTGGTCAACGCCCCGGAGGGCCGGACGATGGCGGTGCTCGGCTTCACCGTCCGCGACGACAGGATCGTCGAGATCAACATCCTCGCCGACCTGGAGCGGCTGGCGCGGATCGACCTGGCGGCGCTGGACGCGTGACCCCGGGGCGCCTCCCGGGGTGCGCGCCCCGGGAGGTCAGCCCGCGCCGTGGCCGGGGGCGATCGCCTCGACGCGGTGGGCGAGCTCGAAGTCCTTCTCAGTCACCCGGCCCCCCGCGTCGTGGCTGTTCACCGTGAGGGCCACCGTGTTGTAGCCGAGGGTGAGATCGGAGTGGTGGTTCAGCTCCTCCTGGATCTGCGCGATGTGGACGACCATCGCGGTGGCCGCGAAGTGCGAGGCCAGCCGGTAGGTGCGGGCGAGGCGCTCCTCGCCGTCCGGGAGCGACCAGCCCGGCAGTTCGCGCAGGCGGTCCTCGATGTCCTTCTGCGACAGCGGCTCTACGGGCATGGCCGGACTCCTTACGAGGTGGTGACGGTACGGGGTGGAGCGCGGCATCCGCGGCTCCGTCTCCGTAGCGTCGCCCTTATGCGTGTACTTGTCACGGGAGGCGCGGGCTTCATCGGCTCGCAGATCGTCCGGGCCCTCTCCGCCCGGGGCCATGAACCCGTCGTCCTCGACCGCGCGGTCCGGCCCGGCGACGACGTCCGCGACCGCGACACCGTCCTTTGGGCGCTGCGCGGCGTGGACGCCGTCTGCCACCAGGCCGCCATGGTCGGCCTCGGCACGGACTTCTCCGACGCGCCCGACTACGTGTCCTGCAACGACCTGGGCACCGCGGTCCTGCTCGCCGCGATGGCCGAGGCCGGCGTGGCGGAGCTGGTGCTCGCCGGGTCGATGGTGGTGTACGGGGAGGGGCGGTACGCGTGCCCGCGCCACGGGCCCGTACGCCCCGGGCCCCGGCCGTACGAGGAGCTGGCGGCGGGCCGCTTCGAGCCGCTGTGCCCGCGCTGCGGCGCCGAGCTGGTGCCGGGTCTGGTCGGCGAGGACGCGCCCGCGGACCCGCGCAACGTGTACGCCGCGACCAAGCTGGCCCAGGAGCATCTGAGCGCCGCCTGGGCGCGCGCCACCGGGGGCCGCGCGGTGTCGCTGCGCTACCACAACGTGTACGGGCCGGGGATGCCGCGCGACACCCCGTACGCGGGGGTCGCCTCCTTCTTCCGTTCGGCGCTCGCGCGCGGTGAGGCGCCCCGGGTCTTCGAGGACGGCCGCCAGCGCCGGGACTTCGTGCACGTCCGCGATGTGGCGGCGGCGAACGCGGTGGCACTGGAGGCGCTGGGCGAGCGCCCGCCGGGTGCCCTGACCGCGTACAACACGGGCAGCGGGACACCACACACGGTGGGCGAGATGGCCCAGGCGCTGGCGGCGGCGTACGGCGGGCCCGCGCCGGTGGTGACGGGCGAGTACCGCCTCGGGGACGTCCGCCACATCACCGCCGACTCGGCGCGGCTGCGCGAGCAGCTCGGCTGGCGGCCCCGGGTCGGGTTCGCGGAGGGGATGGCGGAGTTCGCCCGGGCGGAGCTGCGGCCGGCCGCGGACTGAGCGCGGGGTGAAAGCGGGGTGCGGGCGCGGTGTGGCGCGGTCAGGAGGGGGCGGCCGGGAGGATCAGCTCGAAACGGCAGCCGCCGCGCACGTTGTGGACGGCGGCGCTGCCCGCGTGGGCCTCGACGATGCCCCGTACGATCGCGAGGCCCAGGCCCGCGCCGCCCGGCGGGGTGCGCGCCTCGGTGCCGCGCCAGCCGGTGTCGAAGACGCGGGTGAGGTCGTCGTCGGGGATGCCGCCGCAGCCGTCCGTCACCGACAGCACCACCGACTCGGCGCGCGCCTCGGCGGCGACCGCGACCGTACCGTCGGCCGGGGTGTGGCGGATCGCGTTGACCAGCAGGTTGGCCAGGACCCTGGTCATCTCCTTGCCGTCCACCTCCACCGGGACCGGCTCGACACGGTCGCCGACCAGCGTGACGCCGTGTTCGCGGGCGAGCGGGTCGGCGCCCGCGAGCGCATCCCCCACCAGGTCGTGGACGGACATCCGGGCCGGGTTGAGGGCGAGGGCCCCGGCGTGGATGCGGGAGAGCTCGAAGAGGTCACCCACCATGCCGTTGAGGCGCTCGACCTCGGTGCGGATCTGCCGGAAGTAGCGCTCGGGGTCCTTGGCCATGCCGTCCTCCAGCGCCTCGGCCATCGCGCGCAGCCCCGCGAGAGGGGTGCGCAGGTCGTGCGAGATCCAGGCGACGAGTTCGCGGCGGGAGGTCTCCAGGGCGCGTTCGCGCTCGCGGGAGGCGGAGAGGCGGGCGCTGGTGGCGGCGAGTTCACGGCTGAGCGCGGCGAGTTCGGCGGTGGCCGGTCCCTCCGGCGCGGCGAAGCTGCCGCCCTCGCCGAACGAGCGGGTGGCCAGCGCGAGTTGTCGGCTGCTGGTGACGACCCGGCGGCCCAGGACCAGCGCGGTGGCGAGCGAGACGGCCGCGGCCATCGCGATGACCAGGGTGACGACCTTCAGGTCGTGCGAGGACAGGAACATCTCCCAGGCCACCGCGAGCGTCCCGGCGAGCATGGCGCTGACCGCGACGGCGGCCACCACGGCGAGCGAGGCGGTCACCGAGCGATGGCGCAGCAGACGCAGCGCCAGGGCCCCGAGCAGGCCCGCGGCGGCGGCGCCCAGGAACGCGTAGACGGCGATGAGCAGGACGTCCTTCATCTCAGACCTCCTCCCCGACGTGCCGGACGTGGCGCGGTCCGGCGCCGTCGTCCGGCTCCTCGAAGCGGTAGCCGACGCCCCACACCGTCTGGATGAGCCGCGGCTTGGCGGGGTCGTCCTCGACCTTGCCGCGCAGCCGGCGCACATGGACGGTGACGGTGGACAGGTCGCCGAACTCCCAGCCCCACACGTCGTGCATCAGCCGCTCGCGGGTGACGGCCTCACCGGGATGGTTCATCAGATAGGCCAGGAGGTCGAACTCCCGCAGAGTCAGGGCGAGTTCGGTGTCCCCCTTGACGGCGCGGCGGGCGGCCGGGTCGAGGACGAGGCCCGCGCGCCGCAGCGGCGGCCCCGGCCGGGCGCCGGCGGCGCGGGCGCGGCGCAGCACCGAGTCGACGCGGAGCACCAGCTCGCGGGGGCTGAACGGTTTGGTGACGTAGTCGTCCGCGCCGATCTCCAGCCCCAGGACGCGGTCGTCCTCGTCGCCGCGCGCGGTGAGCATGATGACCGGTACGGGTCCGGCGCCCCGCAGGGTGCGGCAGACCTCCAGACCGTCCATGCCCGGCAGCATCAGGTCGAGGACGACGAGGTCGGGCCGGCGCGCACCGGCCGCGCGCAGGGCGGCGGGGCCGTCGCCGACGTGCTCGACCTCGTACCCGGCGCGTTCCAGGTATCCGGTGACCACCTCGGCCACGGTCGGGTCGTCGTCGACGACGAGGATGCGGGACCGGTCACTGTGCATGGCCACAGCGTCGCACCCGCCGGGCGCTCCCGTCGCCACCCGAATGGCGGACGCCGGGCGATGTCCCTGTTTCGTAAGAACCCGAAGTCCCGGTTTGTCCGCCGTGTCTTCGTACCGTGAGGGGCGTGACCGACTCGATTCCCACGACGGTGGACGTCGTACTGCCCTGCCTCGACGAGGCCGAGGCGCTTCCCTGGGTGCTGGCCCGGATTCCCGAGGGGTGGCGGGCCCTGGTCGTCGACAACGGCTCGACGGACGGCTCGGCCGAGATCGCCCGCGCGCTCGGCGCGACCGTGGTGCACGAGGCCCGGCGCGGTTTCGGCGCGGCCTGCCACGCGGGCCTGCTCGCGGCGCGCGCCGAGTACGTCTGCTTCTGCGACTGCGACGGCTCGCTCGATCCCGGGCTGCTGGCGCCCTTCGTACGGGAGGTGGCCGCGGGGGACGCCGACCTCGTCCTCGGGCGCCGCAGGCCCACCGCGCGCGGGGCGTGGCCGCCGCACGCGCGGGCCGGGAACCTGGCCCTGTCCCGGATGCTGCGCCGGCGCACCGGGCTGCGGCTGCACGACCTGGGACCGCTGCGGGCGGCCCGGCGGGCGCCGCTGCTCGCCCTGGGCGTCGCGGACCGGCGCAGCGGCTATCCGCTGGAGACGGTGGTGCGCGCGGCGGACGCCGGATGGCGGGTGCGCGAGCACGACGTGCCGTATCTGCCGCGCACCGGCAGGTCGAAGGTGACCGGCACCTGGCGGGGCACCTGGCAGGCCGTACGGGACATGCGCGCGGTGCTCGCGCTGCCGCCCGCCCCGCCGCTGCCCGCCGCGACCGCGGACACCCGGTGACGGCGCAGGGCGCGCCGGTCACGCTGCTGGTGATCGCCAAGGCGCCGGTGCCGGGGAGGGTCAAGACCCGGCTGACCCCGCCGTACTCCCCCGAGGAGGCCGCGCGCATCGCGGGGGCCGCGCTCGCCGACACGCTGGACGCGGTGCTCGCCGCGCCGGCCCGGCGCCGGGTCCTGGTCCTGGACGGGATGCCGGGGCCGTGGCTGCCGCCGGGCATCGAGGTCGTCCCGCAGGGCGCGGGCGGTCTCGACGAGCGGCTGGCGGCGGCCTTCGCGCTCGACCCCGGTCCGACGCTGCTCGTGGGCATGGACACCCCGCAGCTGAGCCCGGCCCTGCTGGCCCCGGCGCTGGGCGGCTGGGCGCCCGGCGAGGCGTGGTTCGGCCCGGCGGCCGACGGCGGCTTCTGGGCGCTCGGCCTGACCGCCCCCGATCCCGCGCTGCTGCGCGGAGTGCCCATGTCCGTACCCGAGACCGGCGCGGTCCAGCGGCGGCGGCTGGGCGAGGCGGGGCTCACCGTGCGCGAGCTGGCGCCGCTGCGGGACGTCGACACGGCGGCCGACGTGGCCGAGGTGGCGGCGCTCGTCCCGGACGGCAGGTTCGCGCGGGCGGTGGCCGCGTGCCGGGGCGGCGCCTTCGCGGCGGCGGCCGGGGCCGGGCGGCGGGGCGCCGGGCGATGACCGCGACCACCGTGCCCGCCGCGCTCGCCTGGCGGGCCGATCCGTACACCGACGCCCTGCGCACCGGGCGCGGGCCGCTGTTCCTGCACCGCCACGACGGGTGGCTGCTGCCGCTGGAGGTGGAGCGCTGGTGCGCGGCGCCGGACCCGGCCGACCTCACGGTGCTGCGGCGGTGCCGGGGCGCCGTGCTCGACATCGGGTGCGGGCCCGGACGCCTGGTGGTGGCGCTCGCCGCGCTCGGTACGGCGGCCCTCGGGGTCGACGTCAGCCCCGAGGCCGTGCGCCGCACCCGGCGCTCGGGCGGCAGCGCCCTGTGCCGGTCGGTCTTCGACCCGCTGCCAGGTGAGGGCCGCTGGCACACCGCGCTGCTGCTCGACGGCAACGTCGGCATCGGCGGCGACCCGGCGGCGCTGCTCGCGCGCGCGGGCCGGCTGGTGGAGGCCGGGGGCCAGTTGATCGTGGAGGCGGCGCCGCTCGACGTGGACGAGCACATCGAGGTACGGGTGGCCGACGGGCGCGGCGCCTTCGGGGCGGCCTTCCCCTGGTCGCGGCTGGGCACCGCCGCGCTGCTGCGGTACGCGCGGGCCACCGGCTGGCGTCCGGCCGAGCGGTGGACGGCGGCCGGACGCCCCTTCCTCGTGCTGCGCCGGGGGTGAACGCGGAGCCGGGCCCGGACCCTGGGTGGGAGTCCGGGCCCGGCCCCTTTCACCGTGGGGGGATCAGCTGAGGTTCAGCGCCGTGTCGTCGACGACGAACGACGTCTGGAGGCTGGAGTCCTCGGTGCCGTTGAACTTGAGGGTCACGGTCGACCCGGCGAGCGAGGACAGGTCGAAGGTCTTCAGCGCGTAACCGGAGTTCTTGCTGAGGTTGGAGTAGGTGGCCAGGGTGGTCGCACCGGCCGTCACCGTCAGCTTGTCGTAGGCGGTGGAGGTGGTCGTCTCGCCGGTGTCGATGTGCAGGTAGTAGGTCAGGGTGGCGTGGCAGCCCTGCGGGATGGTCACCGTCTGGGAGAGCGAGTCGGTGTGGGTGGTCCCGTAGCCGTTGAGCCAGGCCTTCCAGGTGCCGGAGTGCGCGGGCTCGCCGCTGCTCTTGTCGATGACACCGGACGTCGCCGACCAGGGCGTGGCCGAGCCGGTCTCGAAGCCGGGGTTGCCGAGCAGCTGGGCGGGCTGGCAGCCGCCGGTCTGGGTGACGGTCCAGCTGAAGGAGGTGCTGCCGGTGGCCCCGGTGGTGTCGCGGGCGGTGACGGTCACGGCGGAGGTGCCGACGGCCGTCGGGGTGCCGGAGATCAGACCTGTCGAGGCGTTGATGGCGAGGCCGGCCGGGAGTCCCGTGGCGCTGTAGGTGAGGCTCTGGCCGGAGTCGGAGTCGGTGGCCTTGATCTGGAGCGAGACCGGCGTGTTGACCTGGGTGCTCTGGTTGCCGGGGCTGGTCACGGTGACGGTGTTGCCCTGGCTGGTGCCGCCGGTGAACGCGGCGGTGCCGTTCGGGGTGCCGAGGCCGGTCGGGCCGTCGTAGCCGGTGCCCGCCTTGCAGAGGTAGGTGCCGCAGGAGCCGTTGGCGCCGCTCGTCACGTCGTAGAGCGAGGAGGTGTGGGCGTACGGGTAGGAGGCCGGGTAGCTGCCGGCCGCCGGGGTGCCCGCCAG
This sequence comes from Streptomyces sp. YS-3, assembly GCF_045257485.1. Classification (NCBI taxonomy): domain Bacteria; kingdom Bacillati; phylum Actinomycetota; class Actinomycetes; order Kitasatosporales; family Streptomycetaceae; genus Streptomyces; species Streptomyces sp. YS-3. The sequence continues at coordinate 15,054 of NZ_JBJHPC010000108.1, forward strand.
GGCGTAGACGCCGGCGATGATCGGCGCGGAGGCGCTGGTGCCGCCGTAGACGTTCCAGCCGCTCGCCTGGTAGCTGTCGTAGACCGCGAGGCCGGTGGCCGGGTCGGCGACCGCGGAGACGTCCGCGACGGTCCGCTTGGCGCAGCCGGTGTCCTTCTGCCAGGACGGCTTGGGGTCGTACGCGGAGCAGCCCGATCCCGCGCCCTGGCCGCCGGAGCTGGTGCCCCAGACGGACTCGGACCAGCCGCGCGCGGTGCTCGCCCGGCTGAGCGAGGTGCCGCCGACGGAGGTCACGTACTGGGAGGCGGCCGGGTACTCGACGCCGTAGCCGCTGTCGCCGGAGGAGACGGTGATGGCGACGCCGGGGTGGTTGAAGTACGCGGAGTCGGAGGAGGGGTCGGTGGAGTCCTCGCCGCCGCCGTAGCTGTTGGAGACGTACTTGGCGCCCATGGTGACCGCGCGGTTCACGGCCGCGCCCAGGTCCTCCATGGTGGGCTGGGCCGCCTCGACGAGCAGGATGTGGCAGGACGGGCAGACGGCGCTGACCATGTCGACGTCGAGGGAGATCTCACCGGCCCAGCCGGAGTCGGGCGTCGGGTAGCTGGTGCCGCCGTTCTGGTCGACCTTCTTGAAGCAGCCGTTGGCGGTGGTGCACGCCGGAAGGCCGTACTGCGAGCGGTAGGTGGCGAGGTCCGACTCGGCGTTGGGGTCGTCGTAGGCGTCGATGATCGCCACGGTCGCGCCGGAACCGCCGGACGGCAGCGCGTAGGCGCTCTGCAGGTCGGAGGGGCCGTAGCCGGAGGGGGCGGCGTCCGGCAGGAGGCCGAGGTGGTGCCGTACGTCGGTACGGGCCC
>NZ_JBJHPC010001071.1:0-1045 GCF_045257485.1 Streptomyces sp. YS-3
ACCACCCCCGGCGCCGACACCAGAGGCACGGCCGCGCGCACCCGGTACACCGTCCAGTGCGCGTCCCCCCACACCCGCTCCAGCCACTCCGGCTCCGCGCGGACCAGCGCCGCCTCCGCCGTGGCGGGTCCGTCCGGCAGGCCGTCGTGGAGCACGACGAACCCGACGGCCCAGCGGTCCAGCCACGCCCGGTACGTCGTCGCTGAGAACGACCCGTCGTAGAACAGCCGCCCCCGTTCCACGTCCAACTGCCGGTTCCAGCCGCGCGCGTCGGCGACGTACGCCGAGAGCACCGCCGCCTCGCGGTGGTTGCGGGCGGGCACCACCTCCACCCGCGTCCGGTCCGCGCCGAGCCGGCGCAGCTCGTCGACGAGCCCGTCGGTCTCCACCGCCCACGCGGGCGTGGCGGTGGACACCCGGATGTCGTCGATGGTCTTGTCCCGCAGCCAGTTGACGGAGACGAGCAGGACCGCCACGAGCACGACCCGCCGGACCTTGTCGAGCCCGGGGGCGAGGACCGCGGCGAGCAGCACGGGCGGCCCGGCGAGCCCGAGGAGCCGCTCGACGTTGGTACCGACGGGGGAGGCCACGGCATATGTGAGGACGACCCCGACCGCGTACACGGCCGACCCGAGGCGCACGGCCCGCCAGGTACGCGAGGGCGGCGCGGCGAGCAGCAGCGCGGCGCAGACGGCGAGCGGCATCCACAACTTGCCGAGCGCCATGGGCTGTTCGCCCTCGAAGGGGAAGAGGAGGGTGGTGGCGCCGACGACCGCGCACGGCGGCACGCCCAGGACGGCGGCCTTGCCCCACTGCCGGTCCAGCCCGTACGCGGCGGCCACCACGAGCAGGAAGAGCCCGGCGACCGGGCTGGCCATGGTCGCGAGAGCACTGCTCACACACGCGAGCGCCAGCCTCACCCGAGAGCGCCGCTCCCCACCGGGCCCCGGCACACCCCGCGCCAGCCCCTGCACCAGCACGCATCCCGCCAGCGCGAAGACGACTCCGGTGGCGAAGGTCGTACGCCCCGACACGACGTTGCACC
>NZ_JBJHPC010001072.1:0-1040 GCF_045257485.1 Streptomyces sp. YS-3
CCTACGCCAAGGTGCGCCTGGACCCCGAGTCCTGGCAGACGGCCCTGCGCTCCCTGTCCGGACTGCCCGACGCCCTCACCCGCGCCGTCGTCTGGAACGCCGCCCGCGACATGGTCCGCGACGGCCAGCTCGCGCCCGCCGCCTMCMKGKAGGCGGCCCGCGCCCATCTGCCGTACGAGTCGGACCTCGCCGTCGTGCAGGGCGTCCTCGTCTTCGCCGCCGCCCAGGCCACCGACCGCTACCTCCCCGACAGCGCCCGCCCCGCCGCCCTCGCGCTCCTCGGCGAGCTCACCCGGGACCTGCTGCGGCGCACCGAGGACGGCGACAACCCGGGCCTGCGGCTCATCGCCGTACGCCACTTCATCGACTGCGCCGCCCAGCCCCACACCATCCAGGAGTGGCTGGCCGACGGGAGCGTCCCCGGCGGCCCCGAGCTCGACCCGGAGCTGCGCTGGCGCGTCCTGAACCGCCTCGCGGTCCTGGGCGCGGTCTCCGAGGCGGAGATCGACGCCGAGCTGGCCCGCGACCACAGCGCCACGGGCGAGGAGGGCGCCGCCCGCTGCCGCGCCGCGCTGCCCGACCCGTCGGCCAAGACGGCCGCGTGGGCCGCGATGTTCGAGGGGGACACCCTCTCCAACTACCTGTTCACCGCCACCGCCCAGGGTTTCTGGCAGCCCGAACAGGCCGACCTCCTGAGGGAGTACGTGGCCGCGTTCTACGTGGACGCGGTCCCGCTGGCCGCCCGGCGCGGCCCCGTCATCGCGGAGGCGGCCGGCCGCTACGCCTTCCCGCACTTCGCGGTCGACGAGGAGGCGGTGGCCCTCGGCGAGGCGTGCCTGTCCCGCGACGACCTCCTGCCGGCGCTGCGCCGCAAACTGGCCGACCAGGTCGACGACCTGCGCCGGGCACTGGCGGTACGCAACGCCTGACCGGCCGGGCCCGGTCACGGGGGTGGCGCGCTCATACCAGCGCGCCACCCCCCGGCACCCCGCCTCCGGGGGCCAAGTACCACTTTCGGGTTGAGATCGCCCCGCGGGGCG
>NZ_JBJHPC010001073.1:0-1033 GCF_045257485.1 Streptomyces sp. YS-3
CGTCGAGGCGGTGGGGGTCCAGCAGGGGGCCAGCAGAACAGTCCCTGCTCGGCGCCCTCCTGCTGGACCCCCACCGCCTCGACGAGGTCGGCCCGCTGGAGCCAGGCCACTTCGCCCACCCTGCCCACGGCGAGCTGTTCCGCGCCATGCGTACGGCGCCCGCACCCGATGCCGAGCAGCACCGTACGAGCCCGGCCTGGCTGAACACCGTCCTGGACGCGGCCCGCCGCCATGCACCCGGGCTGACTGCCTCCTATCTGCATACCCTCATTCAGGTGTGCCCCTGGCCGAGCCATGCGGCCACGTACGCGCGGATGGTCCGCGCCGACCACGCCCGCCGCAGCCTGCGCCTCCACGCCGAGCGCTTGGCCCAGACCGCGGTGGACACTGCCCTGCCCCACCGCGGCAAGGCCACCGTCCAGCAGGCCGACGCCCTCGCCCACTTCCTGGACGACCTCTCCGGCCGCTTCGCCCCGCACCCTGGCTCCCTGCCCCGCATCCCACTGCCGGCGGCACCCGCCCGCGACACCAGCGAGGACGCACTCGACGAGGAACGCCTCCTGATCGCGACGGCGACCGCGTACCCCGCCGAGACCAGCCAGATGCGCTGGCTCGTGCCCGAGGACTTCGCGCTGCCTCTGCACGCGGCGCTGTGGCAGTGCCTGGCCGCGCTCACCCATCGCGGTGATCCGGTCGACCCGATCACGGTGCTCTGGGAAGCCCAGCACCGCGGCCTCCTCGTACACGGGATCGCCCCCGGGGATCTGCTGGCCCTGCTCTCCACGCCGGTCGGCTCCCCCGAGCACTGGGGCGAGAAGGTCCTGGAGCGGGCCCTGATCAGCCGCGCGCAGACCGTCGCCGTCCGCATCCTCGCCTTCACCGACGACCCGGCCAACAGCCCCCACCAGCTGATCACCGGCAGCCGGAGGGCGCTGGCCGACCTGAATGCCGTGCGCTCCCGCTGGCAACAGGCCACCGGCCCGGCCCTACCGCGCACCGCCCGCCCGGCAAGAAGCCCAGCTGCCCCCCGGGC
>NZ_JBJHPC010001074.1:0-1028 GCF_045257485.1 Streptomyces sp. YS-3
GGCCTGGGCCGCTCGCGGGGGCGGGTTCACCAGCAAGCTCCACCTGAGTGCTGACGGTCGCTGCCGCCCGCTGTCCCTGATCGTCACGCCGGGGCAGCGAGCGGACTGCACCCAGTTCAAGCCCGTCCTGGAGAAGATCCGCGTTCCCCGCATCGGGCTGGGCAGGCCCCGCAGGAAGCCGGACAGCCTGGCGGCGGACAAGGCGTACAGCAACGGGCCATGCCGCGACTACCTGCGCAGTCGGGGCATCCGGCGCACCATCCCGGAGAAGGTCGACAGTCAGGCCGCCCGCTTGCGCAAAGGCTCACATGGCGGACGACCACCAGCCTTCGACGAGGAGCGGTACAAGAAGCGCAACACCGTCGAACGGGCCATCAACCGGCTCAAGCAGTCCCGAGCGGTCGCCACCCGTTACGACAAGCGCGGGTACGTCTACCTCGGCACGGCTACAGCGGCAGCCTCGTCATCTGGCGTCGTTGTCCTTTGGCAGCGAAGACAGTCGGTCGGGGGTGACCTGACCTGGGCGACTTGCCCTCGGGGATAGGCACGAAAAGCAGGCCCGGCATCCGGTCCGGCTCAGGCCGGATCTCGATGATCTCCTCGGATTCGTCGGCCACAACCCAGCCGAGAGCCTCAGCCCACCAGCGCCCGAGAGCGACGGGGGCCGCGGAGTCGACGATGATCTGTTCCCATTCCAGTGCCGTGGGCCTGAGCATAGGCAGACCGGCGCCCCACTCCGCAAAGCCACCACCTCTTCCCAAAGGTGCACCCACTGGGTACCGGTCTGGAACTTGAAGGCGATCGCGTCGATCACCTCACGATGGTCCCGCCAGCGGCCACACCGCTTCGGCGTCCGGTCCGGGAGCAACCGCTCGATCCGCGCCCACTGCGCATCAGTCGACGGCCCTCCCGGACCAACGACCGGCTGATCCAAACGAAATGGCCTAGGGGCCCTGGCGCCCGGCGCCGTACCCGCGGCCCAGCGTGGGGGAGGGGGTAAGGGGGGTAACCCCGCCGTTGTATACGGG
>NZ_JBJHPC010001075.1:0-1011 GCF_045257485.1 Streptomyces sp. YS-3
GGGGGCCCGCCGGTCCGGGCGGGCGGACCGTGCTGCTCGGCGGGGTGCGGGTGGTGCTCGCCGCCGAACCGCTGAAGGGGGGCGGTCAGGCGGCCGTCTACCCCGTGGAGGGCGACGACCGGACCGTCGTGAAGCTCTACCGGGACCCGCCCGGACCCGAGCAGGAGCGGCGGCTGACCCGGATGCTCACGATGTCCCCGCTCGGCGGGCGCCCCACCGACCGCTCCCAGCGGCCCGAGCTCGCCTGGCCGACGGCGCCCGCGCGGGCGCCGGGAGGCGCGTTCCTCGGATACGCGATGCAGCGGTTCGGGGAGCCCGAACACGTCCAGCTGGTGGGCCTGTTCACCCGCGCCCAGCGCGTCCGGCTCTTCCACGGGCGGGCCGACTGGCGCTTCCTGCTCGGCGTCGCGTGGAACCTGGCGTTCATGACGGCGCGGATGCACCACGAGGGGCTGGTGATCGGGGACTTCTCCAGCAGCAACGTGGTCGTCGACGCGAACGGCTTCGTCACGTTCCTGGACTGCGACTCCATCGCCTTCACCGACGCGGTCACCGGGGAGCTGTTCCCCTGTCTGATGCACACCACGGACTACTCGGCGCCCGAACGCCAGGCGGGCGGCCCCGCCACCCGGGCCAGCGACGACTTCGCGCTGGCGGTCCTCGTCTACCAGCTGCTCACGGCCGGCAACCACCCCTTCGGGGGTGTGCCGCGCGACAGCGCGCCGGAGTCGACGGTCCAGGACAACATCGCGGCGAGCATCAGTTACGTGGTGCGGCCCGAGCGGGTCGTGGTGCCGCGCGGGACCGTGGACCCGTCCGTGCTGCCGCCCGAGCTGCTGGGGCTGGCCCGGGCGGCGTTCGGGTCCGGGGTGCTCGATCCCGGGGCACGGCCGTCGGCGGAGGACTGGTTGCGGGCGCTGGACCGGGAGCGGGGGCGGGTACGGGTGTGCCCGGACCGGCCGGGCCATACGTACGGGTCGCACCTGACGGGGTGCCCGTGGTGCGGCCGGG
>NZ_JBJHPC010001076.1:0-1005 GCF_045257485.1 Streptomyces sp. YS-3
CCTCCGTGTGGCCCCCTCCGTGTGGCCCTCCGCGCCGGCCGCGCCGAGGCCGAGGCATGGGGCCCCGGCGCCGAGTGGCTGCTCGAACACCTCCCGGCGCTCCTCGGGGACGCCGACGACCCCACCGGGTTCGCCCCCCGCCACCGCCTCCTCGCCGAGTCCGCCCGTCGCCGCCCTGGCCTGCGCCTGACCCGGACCGGCCTGGTCCTGGAGTCGCTGATCCCGTCGATCCTGGAGCAGAAGGTCACCACGGACGAGGCGTACCGCGCCTGGCGGCTGCTGGTGTGCAAGTTCGGCGAGCCCGCCCCGGGCCCGGTCCCCGGCCGGATGTACGTGATGCCCGACGCCAGGACCTGGGCCCTGATCCCGTCCTGGGAGTGGCACCGCGCGGGCGTGGACGCCAAACGCTCGTCGACGGTCCTGCGCGCGGTACGCGTGGCCCGCCGGCTGGAGGAGGCCCTCGCCCTGGACCAGGAGGCCGCCGCGGCGAGGCTCCACCTGATCCCCGGTATCGGCCCCTGGACCAGCGCCGAGACCCTGCAGCGCGCGATGGGCGCCACCGACCTGGTCAGCGTCGGGGACTACCACCTGCCGAGCATCGTCGGCTACGCCCTGGCGGGCGACCGCGACGCCGACGACGCCGCGATGCTGGAGCTCCTCGCCCCGTACGCCGGCCAGCGCCACCGCGCCACCCGACTGATCCTCCTCAGCGGCCGGATCCCGCCGCGCCGCGCGCCCCGGATGACACCCGGCAACATCGGCGCGCTGTAAGCAGAACCCGTACGACCGGGCACGACCAGAACCGACCTCACACGACGGCCCGTACAAACGGCCCCCATCACACGAAGGCCCCGTCACACAAAGCCGCTCCAAGTGCCCGTGCCCTCCTGCGCGCGGTACGCGTGGCCCGCCGGCTGGAGGAGGCCCTCGCCCTGGACCAGGAGGCCGCCGCGGCGAGGCTCCACCTGATCCCCGGTATCGGCCCCTGGACCAGCGCCGAGACCC
>NZ_JBJHPC010001077.1:0-1003 GCF_045257485.1 Streptomyces sp. YS-3
GAAGGGGAGCCCCCTGGGAAGGGGAGCCCCCTGGGGAGGCGGAGCCTCCGGGAAGGGGAGAGCCTCCAGGAAGGGGGCGGGGAAGGGGCGCTGCCCTACGCGGCGACCGTCAGGGCGAGGCGGCCGGGAGCCCGGGGCCTGGGCCGTCCGGAGGCGTCGGGATCGCGCTGCGGCAGGAAGGCGGTGCGCCGCTCGCGGTCCCGTATCGCGGTGCGTATGCGCGTACGCGGCACCATGGGCACGGCTCGGGAGGCGAGCAGCGCGCAGACGGCGAGGGCGGAGCCGGCCGCGGCGGTGGCGGCCAGGGCGACGGCGCCGGAGAGCGTGGCGCCGTTGGCGAGCAGCAGCTCGGCGAGGAGGAAGAGGAGCAGGGCGAAGGCGCAGCGCGCGGACGCCAGGCGGTTGCCGCTCATGCTGTCTCCCCCCACTCCATACAGACGCGCGTACACGCACCCACACACGCGGGCACACGCACACACAGACACGTGTCCGGTTTTCAGAACGCCTGTCCGACTCCTGACTCTTCTCACGTTATACACGACGGCTCGGACAATCAGCGCGGTCGCGTCGAGGCCAACGTCCCCCACACGACGAGCCGGTACCGGGAGGTGAACTCCGGGGTGCAGGTGGTGAGGGTGACGTAGTACCCGGGTGCCCCGTACCCATACGCCGTACGGACGTCACTGCGCGGCACGGGAGCGATCACTCCGCCGTCCCGCGCAGAGGTCTCGGGGAGGATCTTGCCCACCAGATAGGTGAAGACGGCATCCCGCGTCTCGACGACGATGCGGTCCCCGGCGCGCAGCCGGTCGAGGCGGCGGAAGGGCTCGCCATGGGTGTTGCGGTGACCGGCGAGCGCGAAGTTCCCGGCCCGGCCGGGCTGGGCGGTGCCGGTGTAGTGCCCCACGTACCCCTTGTCGAGGACGCCGTGCTTGCTGATCCCCTCGGCGATGGGGGCGGTGACGCCGAGGGAGGGGAGGCGAAGGACGGCGTAGGCGCGGTC
>NZ_JBJHPC010001078.1:0-999 GCF_045257485.1 Streptomyces sp. YS-3
GGTTTAGGGGCGCGGGGAACTGCGCGACCGGCCACCCACTGACCCGCAGACGAAGTCCGGGCCGAAAAGGGGCGCGGGGAACTGCGCGACCAGCCACCCACCGACCCGCAGACGAAGCCCGGGCCACCTGCGCGACCAGCCACCCACCGGCCCGCAGACGAAGCCCGTGCCTCTGGTTTGCCCGGGCTTCGTCTGCGGGCCGGTGGGTGGCTGGTCGCGCAGGTGGCCCGGGCTTCGTCTGCGGGTCGGTGGGTGGCTGGTCGCGCAGTTCCCCGCGCCCCTTTTCGGCCCGGACTTCGTCTGCGGGTCAGTGGGTGGCCGGTCGCGCAGTTCCCCGCGCCCCTAAACCCGTGGTCGCCTGCGGCCGTGGCTAGTTGCTCGCGCCCCTAAACCCGAGGCCGTCTGCGGACCGTGCTGGGTTGCTCGCGCAGTTCCCCGCGCCCCTAAAAACCCGTGGTCGCCTGGGACCGTGGCTAGTTGCTCGCGCCCCTGAGACCCGTCGCCGTCTGCGGACCGTGGCTGGTTGCTCGCGCAGTTCCCCGCGCCCCTGGATGCGCCCCTCCGGGGCGCCCAGGGGATGCCGCGCAGCGGCATTTCAGGGGCGCGGGGAACTGCGCGATCAGCCCACCACCGGGCCGCAGACAAACACCCGCCCGAAGGGGGCGCCCGTCCGGGGGCGTGGCCCCCGGCGGCTCACACCCTCCGCCACGCCCGGCGGTCCCGCGCCCTCCAGTACAGGGCCTCCACATCCGCCGGCTTCAGCACACCCCCCGCCCGCGCCAGCTCGGGGACATCCGAATCCCGCAGGACGCGCACACCCCGGGGCGGGGCCGCGACGTCGACCCGGGAAGCGTCGCACAGGACCAGCACCCCCCGTACCCCCGCCACCAGCGCCAGCGAAGCCCGCTCCGCGTCCCTCCGGACCCACCGCAGCACCGGTGAGGGGGCCGAACGGCCGACCCCCACCAGGGGGTCGGCGATCCGCACCCGGTGCCGGCG
>NZ_JBJHPC010001079.1:0-996 GCF_045257485.1 Streptomyces sp. YS-3
ACCCCCTTACTCCCCGCCCCCGTCCGGCCACACCTGGATGTGGTCCTCTTCCAGTTCCAGCAGCACTCTTCGTTCCATCTCCAGTGCCTCCGTGTACTCCGTGGGGAGCTGGAGGCGGCCCGCTCTGTCGAGCATCGCGTACTCGCGGGAGATCACCGACTCCTCGCCGGTCTGCTCGTCCAGGTGGGTGCGGCGCAGGACCTCCGTCGAGGTGCGGCCGTCGCGGATCGCCACCGTGCGGCGGACCTCGGTCGCGACCGTCTGGTCGTGGGTGACGATGACGATCGTCGTGCCCAGCTCCTCGTTCGCCTTGCGGAAGGCCGCGAAGATCTGTTCGGCCGTGGCGGAGTCGAGTTCGCCCGTCGGCTCGTCCGCCAGCAGGACCGCGGGGTTGTTGGCGAGGGCGACCGCGATCGCCACGCGCTGCTGCTCGCCGCCGGACATCTGGTGGGGGCGGCGGTCGCGGCAGTGGGCCACGTCCAGGAGTGTGAGGAGTTCGTCCGCCCGTGTCGACCGGTTCTTCGCGCGGCGGCTCCGCAACTGGATGGGCAGGGAGACGTTCTGAGCCGCCGTCAGGTACGGCAGAAGGTTCCTCGCCGTCTGCTGCCAGACGAAGCCGACCACCTCCCTGCGGTAGTCCAGCCGCGCCTTCGCGTCCATCGACAGCAGGTCCCGGCCCGCCACCTTCGCCTGGCCGGCCGTCGGGACGTCCAGGCCCGCCAGGATGTTCATCAGCGTGGACTTCCCGCTGCCGGACGCTCCCACCAGGGCCATCAGCTCACCCTCGGTGACCAGGAGGTCCAGACCCTGCAACGCCTGGACCTCCACGCCGTCCGTGGTGAAGATCCGTACCAGCCGGTCGCAGGCGATCAGGGCGTCATGGCCGTACGCCGGGCGGTCGCGGCGCGCCGCCGCCCGCGCCTCCAGCTCCGACAGCGTGCTGACCTGCGACCCGGACCCGGACCCGGACCCGGACCCGGACCCGGACCCCGTCCC
>NZ_JBJHPC010001080.1:0-989 GCF_045257485.1 Streptomyces sp. YS-3
CCACCCGCCCCCGGTCGGGCGTGATCAGTGTCGCCGCCACGGCGAGCAGACTCGACTTGCCCGAGCCGGACGGCCCGACGCACGCCGTCAGCGTCCCGGCCGGCACGGCGAGGGACACTTCGTCCAGCGCGGTGAGCCGCCCCTCCCCGTCGGGGTACGTCAGCGTCACGGCGTCCAGGATCAGCGGCGCGTTCATCGGGCACTCCCCAGCGCGGTCAGCGGGTCGACGGCGGTGATCCGCCGGATGGACAGGGCGGCGCCGAGCGCGCCGAGGACGATCAGGACGAGCGCGGGGAGCAGCGTGGTTTCGACGGTGAGGGCGAACGGCACGGCGTCCCCGACGAGCCCGCCGACCACCGCCGCGAGCCCCGCCCCGGCCGCCGTCCCCGCGCAGAGCATCAGCACCGCCTGCCCCAGCGCGTCCCGCAGCAGATAGGGCGTGGACGCGCCCAGCGCCTTGAGGACCGCGATGTCCCCGCCGCGCTGGATCGTCCACACCGTGAAGAACGCGCCCACGACCAGCGCCGAGATGGCGAAGAGGAAGGCGCGCATCAGCTGGAGCGAGCCGTTCTCGGCGCGGTAGGACGGCAGCGCCGCCAGCGCGCCGTCCAGGGTGCGGGTGGTCGTGCCCAGCGCCCGGTCCGCCGCCGCGAGATCCACGCCGTCGTCGAGGGTCAGCGCCACCACCGTGGCGGGCGCCCCGGGCGCCAGCGCCGTCCAGACGACGGGGGTGTGGCTGTAGGAGTCCTCGCCGCGCACCGCCGCGACGGTCAGCGCCCGGCCGCCGACGGCCACCGTGTCGCCCTCCCGCGCCCGCAGCCCGTCCGCCGCGCCCCGGGTGAGGACCACGGCCCCGTCCCGTACGGGAGCGAGCCCCGAGCCGGGCCGGACCGCGAAGACCGACACCGCCTCCGTCCGCTCCCCCGCCCTCGCGTTCAGCGTGGAGATCGCCACCGGTTCGGCGCCCCGCACCCCGGGAACGCGTCCCC
>NZ_JBJHPC010000109.1:0-15731 GCF_045257485.1 Streptomyces sp. YS-3
GGGTGTGGGCGCACAGCTCGGCCAGCGCCTCAAGCTGCCGCTCGACCGCCTGGGGGAGCGGGGGGAGGGGCCGCGGCCAGCAGATCTCCAGCACGCCGTGGATACGGCCGCCGGTGCCGGCGCAGATGGCGACCCGGCCGCCCTCGGGACAGTCGGGCTGGCCGATCGACGGCATCGACGCGACGGACTCCAGGTGTACCGTGCTGCGGCTCGCCAGGGCCTGCCGGGCCACGGTCGCCACGCCCGGCGGTACGTAGCGCCACCGCTCGGCTTCCTCCCTGCTGAAGCCGGCGTGGCCGCTGAGCATGAGGGAGCCGTCGCGGCCCGCGGTCCACACGGCCACGGCCACGGCGTCCAGCGGAGCCAGCGCGTGTTGCAGCAGCGACTCCGCGACCGCCTGGGTGTCGTCGGCGGCCAGCGCCGCGCTCTCCGCGGTCCGCAGCCGTACGGCCACGGACGCGGCGCTGTCGGCGTCGGTCTCGGAGGCCGTGCGGCGTACGAAGTCGGCGGCGACCTGGGCGACCTGGTCGCGTGCGGCTTCGTTGATGATGTCGGCGGCCAGTTCCAGTTCGGACATGCCCGCCTGTTCGGCCAGCTCGGCGAGTTGCCGGGCGGCCTGTGCGGGCCCGCAGTGCAGCCGCTCGATCATGACGCCCTTGGCGAGTTCGACCAGGGCGCGGCCCTCCACGGCGGCTCGTGCGGCCTGCACCTCGGCGCGCAGCCGCGCCACGGTGGCGGCCAGCCTGCCCACGGCCTCGGTACCTTCCTGGCCCGTGGCCGCGGCGGGCGCGGGCGGTCGCCACGACGCGGTCCCGGCGACCGCCCGCGACGGCTGCCCGTCCGCGTTTCGCGCGCCCTTCTGGGCCGGCACGGCCACCTGGGCGGACGCGGCGGCCGGCTGCGGCGCCGCCACCGGCTGTCCGCCCGGCGCGGAAGGCGCGTCGTGGCCGGAGGACGCGCCCTCACCGGTGCCGGGCTCGGCGTGGCCCCCGGCGTGCTCGCTGACACTCATGGCGCGAGGGTCTCCTTGGTGTCAACGGCGGACGGACGAAGAGGCCGGGATGCGGCCCGGCGGCCCGGGGCGGACGTCACTTGTCACCGAGCCAGTGCCGGATGCACGCCAGGAGGTCGTCGGCGTCCACGGGCTTGGTGATGTAGTCGCTGGCGCCGGAGGCGAGGCTCTTGTCCCGGTCGCCCGGCATCGCCTTGGCGGTGACGGTGATGATCGGCAGATCCACGTAGTCCGGCATCTGGCGGATCTCCGTCGTCGCCGCGTAGCCGTCCATCTCGGGCATCATCACGTCCATCAGGATCAGGTCGACCTCGGGATGGGCGCACAGTGAGTCGATGCCCTTGCGGCCGTCCTCCGCGTGCAGGACGTGGATCCCGTGCAGTTCCAGGATGCCGCTGATGGCGTAGAGGTTGCGGGCGTCGTCGTCGACGACGAGCACCGTGCGGCCCTTGAGGGTCTCGTCTACGCCGTCGACCTCCTGATGGCGCGGCCTGTCCCCTCTGACCAGCGCGATGACATCGCCGGGCTGTTCGGCGGAGAGATGCAGCACGATGCGCTCGCGCAGTTCGTCCAGGCTGGAGAGGACCTCCAGCGGGCGCTCGGCGGCCCGCTCCTGCAAGGCGTGCTCCTGGTCCGCGTTCAGCCGCTGGCTGTTGTGGGCCAGTACGGGCACCTGACGCAGGGCGGCGTCGCCGTCCATGGCGTCCAGGAACGTCCACGCCTCGCTGTTCGCCATGTCGACGTCGAGGACGACGCAGTGGAAGGGATCGGCGGCGAGGGCCGCGGCGGCCTCCTGCGCGCCCACCACGGTGATGACCTCGTGGCTGTGCTCGCCCGGCAGCTCCGGGCTGTTCTCCAGGTTGGCGACCGCGCTCTCGGCGACCAGCGAGAGCAGACCGCGCTGACGGTCCTCGATCACCAGCAGCCGCCGGGAACGGCGCGCGGGCACGTCCGCCGCGGCCGGGGGCAGCTGCCGCTGCTCGGCCGACGGCAGGCCCTTCACCGCGTCCTCGGCGGCGGTCAGCGCGTCGCTGCCGGTCACCTGCGCGATCAGGTCGGTGGACGAGGCCGGCAGGTAGAGCGTGAACGTGCTGCCCACCTCCGGTGTGCTCTGCGCGGTGATGGCGCCACCGAGCAGATGGGCCATCTCGCGGCTGATGGACAGCCCCAGGCCCGTACCGCCGTGCTTGCGGCTGGTCGTGCCGTCGGCCTGCTGGAACGCGCCGAAGATGGCCTCCAGATGCTGGGCCGCGATACCGATACCGGTGTCCCTCACCCGGAAGGCCACCACCGGGCCGCCCGGGTGCACGCTCGCGGGGATCTCTCCGTCCTGGGCCAGCTCGATGGCCAGCTCGACACTGCCGTACTCGGTGAACTTCACCGCGTTCGAGATGAGGTTGCGCAGCACCTGCCGCAGCCGCGAGTCGTCCGTGAACAGCTCCACCGGCACACCCGGAGCGGTGGTGATGGTGAACCCGAGGCTCTTCTGCGTGGTCATCGGCCGGAACGTGGCCTCGATGTCGTTCAGCAGGGGACGCATCGGGACCCGCTCGGGGTTGATGTCCATCTTGCCCGCCTCGACCTTCGACAGGTCCAGGATGTCGTTGATCAGCTGGAGCAGGTCCGAGCCCGCCGAGTGGATGATGCCCGCGTACTCGACCTGCTTCGGGGTGAGGTTGCGGGTGTGGTTCTGCGCCAGCAACTGGGCCAGGATCAGCAGGCTGTTGAGCGGGGTGCGCAGCTCGTGGCTCATGTTGGCCAGGAACTCCGACTTGTACTTCGAGGCCAGGGAGAGCTGCTGCGCGCGGTCCTCCAGCTCCTGGCGCGCCTGTTCGATCTCCAGGTTCTTCGCCTCGATGTCACGGTTCTGGGCGGCGAGGAGCTGGGCCTTGTCCTCCAGCTCCGCGTTGGAGCGCTGGAGCTCCTCCTGCTGGACCTGGAGCTCCTCGGAGCGGGCCTGGAGCTCCCCGGCCAGACGCTGGGACTCGTCCAGCAGTTCGTCGGTGCGCGCGTTGGCCAGGATGGTGTTGACGTTCGCGCCGAGCGTCTCCATGAGCCGGTCGAGGAAGTCGCGGTGGATGGGCGTGAACGGGGTGAAGGCGGCCAGCTCGATCACGCCGAGCACCTGCTCCTCCACCACGATGGGCAGGATGATGAGACCGCCGGGCGACGCCGTGCCCAGACCGCTGGAGATACCGATGTACTCGGCGGGGACGCCGTCGGCGGCGATGACGCGACGGCTGCGTGCCGCCTGCCCGACCAGCGACTCGCCGGGCTTGAACCGGTCGTGGCCGGTGAGGCCGACGGGCCGGCCGTAGGAGCCGACGAGCGTCAGCTCGGTGCCGCCCGCGGTCTCTTCGGCGAGGTAGAAGGCGCCGTACTGCGCGGAGACCAGCGGAGTCAGCTCGTCCATGACCAGCTCGGCCACCACCGCGAGGTCCCGGTGGCCCTGCATGAGCCCGGAGATGTGGGCCAGGCTGGACTTCAGCCAGTCCTGCTCCTGGTTGGTCCGGGTCGTCTCGCGCAGGGAGCCGACCATGGCGTTGATGTTGTCCTTGAGCTCGGCGACCTCGCCGGAGGCCTCGACCGTGATCGAGCGGGTCAGGTCGCCCTCGGCGACGGCGCTGGCCACCTCGGCGATCGCACGGACCTGCCGGGTGAGGTTCCCGGCGAGCTCGTTCACGTTCTCCGTCAGCCGCTTCCAGGTGCCGGAGAGGCCCTCGACCTCGGCCTGGCCGCCGAGCCGTCCCTCGCTGCCCACTTCGCGGGCGACGCGGGTGACCTCGGCGGCGAACGAGGAGAGCTGGTCGACCATCGTGTTGATGGTGGTCTTGAGCTCCAGGATCTCGCCGCGGGCGTCGACGTCGATCTTCTTCGTCAGATCGCCGTTGGCGACGGCGGTCGTCACCTGCGCGATGTTGCGGACCTGGCCGGTGAGGTTGTTCGCCATCGAGTTGACGTTGTCCGTGAGGTCCTTCCAGGTGCCGGCGACGTTGGGCACCCGCGCCTGGCCGCCGAGCCGTCCCTCGGTGCCGACCTCACGGGCCACCCGGGTGACCTCGTCGGCGAACGCGGACAGGGTGTCGACCATGGTGTTGATCACGCCGGCGAGGGCCGCGACCTCGCCCTTGGCCTCGACGGTGATCTTCTGCGAGAGATCGCCGCGCGCCACCGCGGTGGCCACCTGGGCGATCGAGCGGACCTGGCCCGTCAGGTTCGAGGCCATGACGTTGACGTTGTCGGTGAGGTCCTTCCAGGTGCCGGAGACCCCCCGTACCGTCGCCTGGCCGCCGAGATTGCCCTCGGTGCCGACCTCGCGGGCGACCCGGGTGACCTCGTCGGCGAAGGCCGAGAGTTGGTCGACCATCGTGTTGATGGTGTCCTTGAGCTCCAGGATCTCGCCCCGGGCATCCACCCGGATCTTCTGGGAGAGGTCGCCCTGCGCGACCGCGGTGGTGACCTCGGCGATGGAGCGGACCTGGGCGGTGATGTTGTCCGCCATGACGTTGACGGACTCGGTCAGGTCCTTCCAGGTACCGGAGACGCCCTTGACGTCGGCCTGCCCGCCGAGCCGTCCCTCGGTGCCGACCTCACGGGCCACCCGGGTGACCTCGTCGGCGAAGGCGGAGAGCTGGTCGACCATCGTGTTGATGGTGTTCTTGAGTTCCAGGATCTCGCCGCGCGCGTCCACGCCGATCTTCTGGGAGAGGTCGCCCTTGGCCACGGCGGTGGCCACTTGGGCGATGGAGCGCACCTGGGCCGTCAAGTTGCCGGCCATGAAGTTCACCGAGTCGGTCAGATCCCGCCAGGTGCCCTTGACGCCCTTGACGTCGGCCTGTCCGCCCAGACTGCCTTCGGTGCCGACCTCGCGGGCGACGCGGGTGACTTCGTCGGCGAAGGCCGAGAGCTGGTCGACCATCGTGTTGATGGTGTTCTTCAGTTCCAGGATCTCGCCGCGCGCGTTCACCGTGATCTTCTGCGACAGATCGCCCTGGGCGACCGCGGTCGTCACCTGGGCGATATTGCGGACCTGGTCGGTCAGATTGCCCGCCATGAAGTTGACCGAGTCGGTCAGATCGCGCCACACCCCGCCGACACCGGGCACCTGGGCCTGACCGCCGAGCCGTCCCTCGCTGCCCACTTCGCGGGCGACGCGGGTGACCTCGGCGGCGAACGAGGAGAGCTGGTCGACCATCGTGTTGACGGTGTCCTTCAGCTCCAGGATCTCGCCGCGCGCGTCCACGTCGATCTTCTGCGACAGATCACCCCGGGCCACCGCCGTCGCCACCTGGGCGATGTCGCGGACCTGGGTGGTGAGGTTGCCCGCCATGGCGTTGACCGAGTCG
This sequence comes from Streptomyces sp. YS-3, assembly GCF_045257485.1. NCBI lineage: Bacteria > Bacillati > Actinomycetota > Actinomycetes > Kitasatosporales > Streptomycetaceae > Streptomyces > Streptomyces sp. YS-3. The sequence continues at coordinate 5,359 of NZ_JBJHPC010000109.1, forward strand.
GTCAGGTCCGCCCAGGTGCCGGACACCCCCGGCACGTCCGCCTGGCCGCCGAGTGTTCCCTCGGTGCCCACCTCGCGCGCCACCCGGGTCACCTCGGAGGTGAACAGGGACAGCTGGTCGACCATGCCGTTGAAGACGGTGGCGATCTCCCCGAGCAGCCCGTCCGCGTCGTCCGGCAGCCGGGTGCCGAAATCGCCGTCGCGTACGGCTGTGAGTCCGGCGAGCAGCTGACGCAGCTCCGGCTCGCCGACCTTCGCGGCGGCACGCGGCGACTTGGCCCGGGTCACCGGGCGTGACGTCTCAACTGACGTCTCAGGCATGACAACCTCGTTCCAACGCTGGCGGTACGACATGGTGTGGGCTGCCGTAGAGCCGTACCGGCGCTGAACCTTCACACACCGGCGAACCCCCGACTGTTTCCGTGAGGAAACTGTGTACAACGATACCCGCCGCCCATAAGTGGGAAGGTGATCCAAGAGGTTCTTGTGACCGGTGGTGAAAACGGCGGAGCGCGTTTGTGACCAGCCCCGTTTGCCCCTTTCCCAGGAGTCGAATCACCTCACCTTCCGTGACCTGGACCACACTTTTCCCTCACGCCCTGCCCGGTTGGGCGAAACGCCCGGCTACGCCCCATAAAGCCAACGGTGATGGACGCGACGGCAGGCATGTGCCACCCGATGGAGGGCCGTCCAGCGGTGCGGAGACTTTGTGCCCGAGGTTGAGGACGCGACAATGGTCCGCGCGCCGAGCGCGGATGGCCGCGGTGATCACCTGGTGATCGCCGGCGCGGACAGGCATCGGAGCAAGCATGAGTCACCAAGCGCCCACGTCACCCCGTTCCCGCGATGTCGTCCGCGTCCTGTGCGCGGTCATGGAGGACGTCGCCCTCCTGTGGGAGCGGGAGGCGCACGCCGGCTCCCCGGTCCTGGTCTCCCCCTCGCAGCTGCGCGTCCTGTACGCCCTGGAGCGCAGCGCCGGCTCGAACCTGCGGGACCTGTCCCACACCCTCGGCTCCGCCTCGTCCGCGTTGAGCCGCCTGTGCGCCCGGCTGGAGGCGATGGGATTCGTCGAGCGGCTGCCGAGCCCGCGCAGCCGCAGGGAGATCCGGCTCCGCCTCACCCCGCACGCCACCGCGCACCTGAAGGACCTGCGGGACCGGCGGGAAGACGCCCTGACGGACGTGCTCGACGCGATCGCCCCGGCTCCGCGCACGGCACTGACCGAGGGAGTCGAGGCCCTCCGGCTGGCCCTGGACGTACACCTGGAGCTGCTCACCGACGAACAGGTGGTGCGCTCCGCGTAGCCGAGTTCCGACGTTGGCGTGGTCGGCGCCGGGGACGAGGTGGGGCTGGGCGGCGGCCTGTGCTCCGGCCGCGGCGCTACGGTGTCTGCTTCGTCGGACGTGCCGTCGGCGGCTCGGCGGGGACGGGCTGGTCCTGCCGCAGGGCCAGGGACGCCGAGAACCGTGCGCGGGCGACCGGGCCGACCAGGGCGACGGGCAGGGTCACCGCCGCGGCGATCGCGAAGAGCGTGCCGAAGTGCTTGTCGTCCGCCAGTCCGCTCACCAGATACGTACTGAGCGCCGCCCCGGTGTACACCGCGCAGGCCACCAGGGATGTGGCGATGCCCCGTACCTGCGGCGGCGCGACCTCCGTTCCCCACGTCTGCACGGTGGACTGCACCAGGGCGAAGGCGAGGCCGGACAGCACACTGGCCGTCAGCACGGTCAGCATCGACTGGGTGGGCACGCACACCAGGTAGCCCAGGCCGAGCAGTGCGCTGCCGACGGCGACGTGGGTCGCCGCCGGCACCCGCCGGCCCAGGACGCGTACCGCCACGCCGCCGACCACCGCGGCCAGCCCGTAGCTGCCGGTGACGAGGCCCGCGTACACGACGCTGTGGCCGCCCGACTGCAGCGCCGTATTGAGGAAGTTGAAGAAACCCAGCATGGCCGCGCCCTCGAAGAGCGCGAAGGCCACCAGGAAGCGGAACCAGCCGATACGGAACACCATGCCGAGGCGGGCCGAGACGCTCGTGCCGCTGGGCGCCGGGGCCGATGCCTCCGGCAGGCGGCCGAAGGCGAGGACGAGCAGCGGCGAGCAGATCGCCACCAGCAGGATCGCGGCGCGCCAGTTCCACAGATGGGTGAACACACCCGCCACCACGGTCGCGGCGGCCGTGCCGACCGCCCCGGCCGCGAGCACGCTCGCCACGGTCCGCTGGCGCTGGGCGAAGGGCAGCCGGTCGCCCACGTACGCGACCATCACCGGCAGCAGGGCCGCCGCCGACGCGCCCGCGAGCGCGCGTCCGAGGATGAGTACGCCCAGGTTGGGGGCGAGGGCGGACACCAGGTCGGCCACGCACATGCCCAGCAGGGCCACCCGCATGACCGGTACGCGCCCGTACACGTCGGATACGAGACCGTGGATGGGCTGCATCAGACCGAACAGGAGCAGATACGCGGTGAGGGCGATCGTGACGGAGGAGAGGCTGACGCCCAGGCCCTTGGACGCGGGCAGCAGCAGCGGGGTGATCACGATGCGGTCGAAGTTGCCGAGGAAGGAGCCGGCGTAGATCAGCCGCATGTCCTGGGCGTCGGTGGTCCGCTTGCTCACGGCCTTCCCTCCGGTCGGGTGGTCTGCTGACGGGCTGCGGTTCTCGCGTTGCACCCGCGCCTCCATGGCGGCCGGAAGGCCAATTCGTCACTGGCGCTGATAGTCAGAGAATCTGATGGGCCAGTGGGGGCGGCTGGCTGGAATCGTCAACGCGGGCGCGGCGCTTCGTACGCGCCAACTGGCCCGCATGGACCGTCGTTGAAGGCTTGACGTGTCTCAAAGTCAGCGGTCTTCTGTCTGAAAGACAGTCAGTGCCGCTGTCGGACCCGAGGCGTGAGGACGCGCCCGCCGGCCCGTCAGGTGCTCTGGGGCAGACCGTGCGCTGCACCTGGCGCTCACCGGAGGGAGCCGGAGGAATGGCTGTGAACGAGGAACCCGGCGTCACGGATCCGCCCGCGGTCGAGGGGCTTCAGCGAGGGCACGGCTTCCTGTTGTGCCGGGCCGCGCAGACGGTCATGGGCTTCGTCGAACGCGATCTGTCACCACTTCAGGTGACGATGCGTCAATTCGACGTGCTGGACGTCGTCGCGGCCGAGCCCGGACTCAGTCAGCGGGCGGTGGGCGAGAGGCTCCGCATCCACCGGATGACCATCGTCTCCCTGGTCGACAAGATGGAGGGGGCATGCCTGATGGAGCGCCGACGCGGGCCCGACCGCCGGACCGTGGCGTTGCACCCGACCGAGCGGGGACTGCTCCGGCTGCGGGAGGCGCAGGAGGTACTGGCCGGAGTCCACCGCGAGTTCCTGCACCCCCTGTCGGCCGAGGAACGCGAAGCCCTGCGGACACTCCTGGTACGTCTCGTGGTGTGCCGGACCGGCTTGTGAGGGCGGTGGCCGGGCGGACGGGCGAGGGGAGCCGCCGCCCGTCAACCACGGCTTCCGTCGCCGCGTCCGTTCCGCCCGGGGGTCCGCGCCCCACGCCCCGGCCGGCTGGCTCGGATCACGGTGGCGTACGCCTCGCGCTCGCCGGCCGACGTGGGGACGGTGTGCGCCACCCGCGCGGCGCGCTCGACACGGAGATCCGGCAGCTCGGCGCGGAGCCGTTCCGGGGTGTACATCCGCTCCGGATCGGACGGGCCTTCGAGCCCCCTGCCGAGGTTGTCGAGATGGTGGCCCACGATCACCAGCCGTCCGCCCGGAGCCAGCGCCCTGGCCGCGCGGGCCAGCAGCGTCGCCCGCTGTGCCGGTTCGATATGTACGTACGTGATGAGCGCGAGGTCGAAGACGTCCCGCGGCGGCTCGTAGGAGGCCAGGTCCGCGAGGACGGTCGCCACCTCCACCCCCGCCTCCTCGGCCTGCCGGCGTGTGCGCTCCAGGGCCACCGCGGAGATGTCCACGGCGGTCACATCCCAACCGCGACGGGCGAGCCACAGCGTATGGCGTCCGGCGCCCGCGCCCAGGTCGAGAGCGCGGGGCCGAGGGACGGCCGGATCCGCGGGCGCGTCCGGCGCCACCAGTTCGAGCTCCGCGACCGCCAGCGGATGAGGGGCGAACGTCCAGCCGATGTCGCCGTGGGTGTAACGACGGTCCCAGTACTCCGCCCAGTCGGTCATCTGCGCTCGTACCTCCGCACGCGGGGAAGGGCTTCCGGGCAATCTGACAGCAGGGCAGATTATCACTGCTGCTGCTGTTCCGGAGGGTGCGACGGCGTGATGGCAGGATGGCGGAGTGACGATCAACCAGCCCTGGTCGGGGCTTCCCGGTGACCTGATGGCGGCGAAGGGGCTGGTGTACGACCCGAGCGGCTTTGTCTGCACACGGCCGGTGCCCGAGCCCGAGAGCGCGGAGTACGCGGCTCACGAGTTCACGGTGGACGGGCTTTCGGTGCGGTTCCGCGTGGCCAGGACCACCCCGACCAAGGTGGGTCAGTTCGTGACGGTGTGGCAGCGATCCGCACAAGGCCCGATCCGGCCCTTCGACGCCGACGACGGGGTCGGCCTCTTCGTCATCAGCAGCCGCGACAGCGGCCACTTCGGCCAGTTCGTGTTCCCGGGCGACGTGCTGTGCGAGCGCGGGGTCGTGTCGCGGGCCGGTGTCGGTGGGAAGCGGGGTTTTCGTGTCTACCCGCCGTGGGTCACGACGACCAACCGCCAGGCGCGCGGTACGCAGGCCTGGCAGGTGGAGCACTTTCTGCCGCTCGACGAGGACAGCCCCGTCGACGTGTCACGCGCCCACACCCTCTACCACCCGTAGCAGGGCCTCTGTACCCGGGGACGGGGTGCGCGGATACGCGTCGGCCGCCCGGGGCGGAACCCCGGGCGGCCGACGTGGGAAACCTGGCCTGCCGGTCAGCGGCGGCCCTTCATCCGTTCGACCGCGGCGACACCGACCGCGGCGAGTGCGATCTGGATGGCGAGTTCGATCCAGTCGATGCCCTTGGTGTCCGCCACGTCCAGAGCGGCGGCGATGGCGGTACCGATCAGTGCGGCGATGATACCGACGGCAATGGTCCACAGGATGCCGGTGTGCTGGCGGCCGGGCAGGGCGAGGCGGCCCAGAACGCCGATGATTGCGCCGATGATGATGGCGGTGATGATGCCGGAGATCTCCATGCCGTCCCTTCCTCGAAGTCGTTCGCTGGTCGGATGCCCGCAGCGAGCGCGCTCACACGCCATGTCTTCACGGAAGATGCCCTGGTCGTCATGGTGCCCGGGCCAGGGTGCCTACAGTTCCAGAAGGGGCTCAAGGGCACGGAGTGCATCGCGGACCTCGCCCAGGGGCACCGCGCGTTCGCGGTCCAGGACGAGGTAGATGAAGAGGCCGCCCTCCCGCAGACGCAGCAGCGGCCGGATCATATGGAGCTCGGTGCCGAGGGTGATGAGAATGTCCTCGACGCTGTCGGGGGCGTAGCCGAGGAGCTCCAGGGTGTACAGCTTGGCGCGCATCACGTCGCTGTCCCCGTAGGCGACCTTGTCCATGTCGAGCCCGCTGCCACGGTCGAGGGAGCCCAGGACCCGGCGCTGCCGGAAGTCGACCACGGCCACCCCGGTGGCCCCGCCGATCGTCAGTGCCTTCTGCAGTACCGTCGCGATGCTGTCCATGCCACCCCTCCTTGCTCCGGCACCGGCCGGACGTTTTCAGCCGCGCTCGGCCCCGGCCACGTCGGGCAGGAACCCTAGCGGACGCGTGGTGCGCCCGGGCAGCCGACGCCGGACATCTGTTCGTGCCCATGGTGCGGACCGGGTGCGTCCGTCCGGGCGAAGGTCCTGGCGGGACAGCGGTCACCGCGGCGAAGGGGCGTGTCCATCGCGCGCGGAATTCGTTCACAGGCCATGAGGAAGATCATTGCTGTCTCGGTCCTGACCATGTCCGCCCTGGGACTGGCAGGCCCGGCCCACGCCCACGGAATCCCCACGGCCGCCCCCGCCGCTGCTCCGCGGCTCGACAGCGGCCCGCCGTGGCCGTACGCGGACTGCATCAAGGCCGCCCAGCACAAGGGTGAGACCCGGAGTTACGCCAAGTGGCACTGCGACCAGCTGGTGATCAAGGGATGGGTCAAGCGGCCCAAGCGCTAACCCCGGACGGCGGGGCGCGGCGGCCCTGTCACCGGTGGACGACGCCCTCCCGCCCAGAGCGCCAGGACCACCGAACACGCCGCCGCGGACGCGCACCAGGTGGAGATGTACTCCTGCCGCCACAGCACGACGGACACCGTGGCGCCGACGGCGACCAGGACACCGAGCAGCACCAGGCCCCGGTCGCCGGACAGGAGCAGGGAGCCGATCGTGGCGAGGAGGTAGCCCGCGACGATCAGTTCCGGCTGCGGCAGGCCCAGGGAGTATCCGACGGTGTGCCCGCGGATCTCGGCCGTCACCGTGCGCGTCGCCAGCGCCCAGGCGAGTGCCGTCGCCGTCGCGAGGCCTGCCGCCAGGGGGATGAGCAGACGGCGGCGGGCGCCCGGCGGCGCCGCGCACAGCACGGCCGCCGGTACCCACACCGCGAGGAGTGGGAGCGCGATGACGGCCCAGACCACGGTGGCGGGGCCGGTCCCGCCGTCGGCGTGCCACACCGCGGCCTCGACGATCTGGTGGCTCCCCAGCAGGAGCGGCAGCGCGGCCAGCGGCAGGTCACGGGGGCGCCGGGCCGCGAGGGACACCGTGACGACCCCCACGGCCGCGATGCCCGTACCCGCGACGAGGTCGGCTGTCGCACTCCAGCACATAGCGCAACGGTACGGCCCCGGTGGCACGGGCGGACGTGGACCGCGAACCCGGCGGGGTGTCCCCGCCGGGTTCACCTTCTGGGAGGGACGAGATCCGCTCCTCCCTGGGCCGTGGCCCACGGGCCGCCCGGGTCCGGCCGCCACGGGTACGCCGGTGGGGTGGATCAGAAGCCTTCGACCTCGGCGACCGTGAAGGGGACGGGGGTGCCCGCGCCGAACGGGCCGCCCTTGTCGTACTGGGAGCGGGCGACCAGGAGGTGACCGCCGGAGCGGATGACGGCGGTGGGGACCTGGAGGTCGGGGCTGGTGAAGACGGCGTCCTGGGTGACGGTCCGGGCGCCGTACGAGACCTTCAGACGGACCAGGGTGTTCGTGCGGTTGAGCGCGGCCCAGAGGGTGCCGTCCTGGTAGAACAGGCCGTCCGAGTTGGTCAGGGAGATACCGGGGAGCGCGGTGACGGCGCCGGTGTCGGTGGCGATGCGGTAGAGCGCGCCGGTGGTGGTGTTGGCCGTCAGGAGGGCTCCGCCGTCGACGTACACGATGCCGTTGAGGTTCAGACCGGTGTGCTGGGTGTAGGCGGCCGGCGTGCCGGTGAGATCGCGCCAGATGTCGAACGGTGTGTCGGTGGTGGTGGCCGCGGCGAACTGCCGCGGCGTGACTCTGTAGACGGCGGGGTTGAAGGAGTCGGTGAGGTAGGCGGTGCCGTCGGGGCCGAACGTGAGGTCGTTGACGCCGCCGGAGGCGAAGGGGATGTGGAAGCGGGCCAGGCGGACGCCGGTGGTGTCGTCGTACACGGTGACCGAACGGTCCGTCCCGCCGGAGACCCACAGTCGGCCGAGGCTGTCGGCCTTCACACCGGCCGCGTGGGCACGCCCGTCGGTGCCGGCCGGGAGGAAGACCGAGGCCCGGGTGCTGCCGGCGGGCACGCGCAGCACCGAACCGTCGCCGTAGGCGGAGACGAACAGGTCGCCCGTGAGGGCGTCCTGGGTGAGGCTCTCCGGGTAGACCTTGTCCCCGGGAAGGGTGTCCGCGGTCTGGACCGCCGGGGCGGCCAGGGCGGTCGTGGTGGTGAGGACGGTGGCACACAGCACCGCCGCGCCGCCCACGGCGAGACGGTTCAGACGGGTGCGGAGCCGGGTTCCGGCGTTGAGTGACATGGTGGTGCGGTTCCTCTCGGTGGGTTGCTCGGTGTTCTGCCGTCCGTCACTGGTGCGGACGGTGGTATGAGTGGCTTCTCGGTGGCAGCGCGGAGCCGGGGTGTCGCGGTCGGCTGCGACGGTCCACCGGGTCAGCCGACCGGTGACGCCGTCGCGTGTTCCGTGGCGGCGCAGAGGGCCAGCAGGTCCGCGGCGGTTCCCCCGTCGGGGAGCGCGCGTACGGCCCGGAGTACTTCCCCGGCGCGCTCCGGCGGCAGCGCCGTGCCGGCCGAGAGCTGGAACTTGTGCTCCTTCTCCGCCCGGGTCAGTGGCGCGTCCGGGCCGCCCTTGCTGGTGTCGACGCGGACCTCGTGGCTCTGTCCGTCGCGGGTGCGTACCCGCAGGACGGCCGGAAGGCGGGTGGGGAAGAGGCGGTCGAGGGCCGGGTCGGGCACACAGCGGATCACGGCGGCGAGGGCGCGCCGGGCGGGGTCGTGGGCGGCGGCGTCGGTGAAGTCGTCGAACCAGACACCGAGTCCTCCGCCGCCGTGGAGCGCGGTGGCCACGGTGAAGGGGCCGGAGAAGGCCGCCGCGTAACCGGTGGCGGGGGCGGCCTTGGCGGCCGGGGGCTCGCCGATCGTGCGGTGCATGGCCGAGGGGACGCGCAGTTCGCCCTCGACGACGTCCTCGGCGCGGACGCCCTGGGCCCGCAGGCGCAGGGCGGCGTCGATGCCGGGGTGGGTGAAGTGGTTGCACGGGTAGGGCTTGACGATGATCTCGCTGGTCTCCCAGCGTTCGCCGAGCCCGTCGAGGACGGCCTGAGGGCGGGCCCGGTCACCGCACCACGCCTGGAAGAAGCCGAAGCGCCCCTCCAGGACGGTGGGCGGGCCGGTGATGCCGGCCTGGGCCAGCTGCGCGGCGGCCACCCCCGCCTGGGCCGCCCAGCCGCAGTGCACGCGCTTGACGGTTCCGCCGGTGCGGTTGGCCTCCAGCAGGCCCGCGCCGGTGCTCGCGGCGATGCCCAGCGCGGCGGCGATGACGTCCTCGCTGCCGCCGAGCAGCATCGCGGCGGCGACGGCGGCGCCCAGGGTGCCGCAGATGGAGGTGGCGTGCTGGCCGCGTTCGAAGAACAGGGAGTTGCCGAGGTCCGGGTCGTAGCCGGCGAGGCCGAGCCGGATGCACACTTCGGTGCCGACGGTGATGGCGTCGAGCAACCGCGGCCCCTCGGCGCCGGTGGTCTCGGCGACCGCGAGCGCGGCCGGGATCACGGAGGCGCTGGGGTGCAGCACCGACAGCATGTGGGAGTCGTCGAAGTCCATGGCGTGTGCCAAGGTCCCGTTGACCAGGGCGGCGGCGGGTGCGGCGAGCGTCTCGGCGGAGCCGATGACGTGGGCCGCGCCGGTGCTGCCCCACGCCCGGGCGACGGTGAGGACGGCCTCGGGGGCGGATTCGCCGCGGGCCAGGAGACTGTTGCCCAGGCAGTCGAGGAGTCGTTCGGCGGCTTCGGCCCGCAGCCGTGGCGCCAGGCCCCGGTCGCGGGACTCGACGGCGAACGCGGCGAGTTGGTGGACCAGGGGCGCGGCGGCCGGTGTCGTCGTCATCGGTTCTCCCCCGGGGTGGAGGCGGTGAGGACCGCCAGGGGGCGCACCGGGGAGCCGGTACCGCCGGTGATCTTCAGGGGGCTGAGGACGAACAGGAACTCGCCCGCGCCGGCCGCGGCCAGCGTCTCCAGGTTCATGTGCTCGATGAGGTGGACGCCGCGGTCGACGAGCAGCATGCGGTGCACCGGCAGCACCGCGTGCCCCTCGCCCGCGGGGATCTGCTCGACGGCGGTGGTGTCGGCGCCGATGGCGCGTACGCCCCGGTCGGCGAGCCAGGCGGCTGCGGCCACCGTGAGGCCGGGCACGCCGGTGGTGTGCCCGATGTAGGCGTCCGCGTCGCTCCACCGGCGGGCCCAGCCGGTGCGTACCAGGCACACGTCGTTCTCGGCGGGCATGGCGCCCGCGCGCCGGGCGGCCTGTTCCAGGTCGTCGGCGGTGATGCCGTAGCCGGGGTCGAGGACGTCGGTGCCGTGGGCCGCGGCGATGTCGAGGAGCACGCCGCGGCAGACCATGGGCGGCACGGTGTCGATGCCGTGGACGGAGAAGCGTCCGCCCTGCTGGGCCGCGGCGGCGTCGTGGCCGCCGAACAGCCGGCCGTGGTGGGAGGCGTGCGAGAGGGCGTCGATGTGGGTGCCGACATGGCCGCCGGTGACGATGAGTTCGTTGGCGGCCGAGCTGCCGTCCGGCCGTACCCCGTCGCCGTGCCGGCGCAGCAGCGCCATACGGAAGCCGGGGTGGTTGGGGGAGCACGGCATGCCGTTCTCCAGGGGCTGGGCGAGGTCGTGGACGTCCGTCCCGGCGCTGATCGCTGTCAGCAGCGGGTCGGTGGGGGTGTTCTGGGACGGCGGGGCGTCGGACAT
>NZ_JBJHPC010001081.1:0-984 GCF_045257485.1 Streptomyces sp. YS-3
CAGCCCCACCGCCCCCTGCGGCAGCAGCACATGGAGTCCGTCGCTCACCGCGTTCAGGCCCAGCGCCCCCGCGTCCTCCTCCGAGGCGATCACCGCGTCCGGGAACAGCCGCGCGAGCACGGCCCGGCTGCCGGGGGAGAAGGCGCCGGGGTAGTACATGATCTCGTCGGCCGAGTCGTCCAGGACGGAGAGCGCCGTGTCCAGGTGGTAGTAGCGCGGGTCGACGAGGTCGAGCCCGATCACCGGACGCCCGAAGAACTCCTGCGCCTCGTCGTGCGAGAGCGGGCTCGACCGGAAGCCGCGCCCGGCCAGTACATAGGACGCGGTGACCGCGAAGTCGCCCTCGCCCTCGTTGATGTGGGCCGGCTCGTGGATCTCCGTGAACCCGTGCGCGCGGAACCACTCCAGATGGGCCTCGGCCTCCGCCTCCCGTTCCGGGTGGGCGAAGCGGGCGCCCAGCACCCGGCCGTCGATCACGGTCGCCCCGTTGGCGGCGAAGACCATGTCGGGCAGGTCGGGGCGGGGTTCGAGCAGCTCGACGGTGTGGCCGAGCGCCCGGTACCGGTCCCGCAGGTCCTCCCACTGGGCGAGCGCGAGCGGCAGGTCGACGGGCTTGGCGGGGTCCATCCAGGGGTTGATCGAGTACGTGACCTTGAAGTGTGCCGGTGGGCACATCAGATAGCGCCGGGGTCTGGCGACTCGGGGTGCACGGAGGTCACGGGTCTCACTGAGCAATGAGGGCTCCTCACGGACGACTTCGGCTGCACGCGCCGCATCTGCGGGTGGTGGTCAGCCCATGGTGCGGCCTGCCCGCCGTTCCCGCAGTGATCCGTACGGGTGTTTTTCCGCCGCTTCACCCACTGTTGCCCCGCGCGCACCCTTGACAGAGACGATACGTTTCGCCTCGGTGGCGCTAGGATCCCGGCATGGTGAACAAGGGGCATGCGTCCGAGAAGACACCCGAACCCCCCCGAGCGAAGGCAC
>NZ_JBJHPC010001082.1:0-977 GCF_045257485.1 Streptomyces sp. YS-3
CCCCTGGAGGCGTCCGGCGGGGTGATCGTCAACATCAGCACCTCGGTGGGGCAGCGGGGCTGGCCCGGGAACTCGTTCTACGCGGCGACCAAGGCGGCGCTGGAGGCGCTGACCCGCGGCTGGGCCGTGGAGCTGGCGCCCCGGGGCGTCCGGGTGGTGGCCGTCGCCCCCGGAGCGATTGAGACCCCGATCGGAGAGCACCAGGGCCTGACGCCGGAGCGGCTGGCCGCGTTGCGCGCGTGGCAGCGGGCGCACACCCCGCTGGGCCGGATCGGCCGGCCCGAGGAGGTCGCCCGGACCATCACCCATCTCGCCTCGCCCGCCGCGTCGTTCATCACCGGAGTGATCCTCCCGGTCGACGGCGGGGCGGTGGTGGCGTGATAGGAGTTGCCCCGGAGGTGGGGCGGGTGCGGATCGGTGAGTTGGCGCGGGCGACCGGGACGACGGCGCGGGCGTTGCGCCACTACGAGCAGGCCGGTCTGATCACGTCGGAGCGGGCCGCCAACGGTTACCGCGTCTTCGACGACCGCACGGTGGTCCGGGTCCGCAACATCCGCCATCTGCTGGGCGCGGGGCTCACCCTGGACGACGTCCAGGTCTTCCTGCCCTGCCTGGACGGCGACGTGACCGCGGCGCCTCCCTCGGACCGGGGGCTCCGGGTCGCCCGGGAGCGGCTCGCGATCCTGGAAGAACGCATCGCGGCCCAGACGGAGGCCCGGGACAGGCTCCGGGCCGCGCTCCACGGGAGAGCCGACGACCGCATCCGCCCGGTGGCCTGACTCCTGCCGGACGAGGATCCCCCTCCCGGGACGGGGGCTTCGGGCCGAGCCGGGACTCCCGCCGAGACACGACTTCCGCCGAGCACCGGAGCCCCATCAGCACGGAGAACTCCCGTCGGCACGGGGGCTTCCCGCCGTGCGGGGGTTTCGGTCCGCGCCAGGACTCCCCTCGGCACGGGCACCCCTCGGCGTCAGTAC
>NZ_JBJHPC010001083.1:0-974 GCF_045257485.1 Streptomyces sp. YS-3
CCTCCCTGACTGCGCCGGCACCGTCGGTGTACTCCCCCATGGCCTTCCGTCACCCCAGCGTGACCGCCGCCGCCCAGCGCACCGTCACCGTCAGCCCGGACAACGACGCCGTCCGCGAGGCGCGCCTGGCCCACCAAGTGCTGCAAATCATCCAGCACCACCGCCTGGGCGTAAGCGGAGCGCAGATCGGCAGGGAGAGCGGCCTGCACGCCCCGCAGCTCACGGCGGTGCTGGAGATGCTGTGCGAGGAAGAGTTCGCCGAAATGCTGTCCGAGAGCGTCTACGCGCCCGGGCCGGCCCTCGAGCGGCTCTCTGCTCCCGGCGGGCCGGCACTGCAACTGCAGCGCACCCTTGCGCTGGCCCGGGACAGCATCGGCGCCGCCGTCTACCTCAGCCACTACCGCGACGGCGAAGTCCTCATCACCCAGGTCGCCGACGGGCCCGTCACCCCCAGCGTGAATGAATGGATCGACTTCCGGGCCGCCGCGCACGCCAGCGCGGTCGGCAAATGCCTGCTCACCCAGCTCGACCACACCAGCCGCGCCGACCACCTCGCCCGCCACAAAACCGCCCGCCTCACCGCACGGACCATCACCAGCAGCCAGGACCTCCTGCACGCACTGGACCGGCTGGCACCCAACGAACCCGTCTTCGACCTGCGCGAATACTCCCCACGCGTGGTGTGCTCCGCCGTACCCCTGACCACCGCCACAGCCGGCTGCCTCGCCCTGTCCCTGCCCGTCACCCACACCAAGCGCCTCGCCACCGCAGCCGAGGAACTCAGCCGCAAAGCCGTCCCTGTCCTGCTCACCCTCCTGCTCACCGGCGCCCTCCCGCCCTCCGGCCCCGCGCCAGGCGAGAACCGGCTCACCGAACCCAGCACCACACCCATGACCCGCCAGACCCTGAACCGGCTGCGCCGCACCTTTCGCCGACCCCTCACCAGCGCCACCGCTATCCGCCAGGCCAGCCAC
>NZ_JBJHPC010001084.1:0-973 GCF_045257485.1 Streptomyces sp. YS-3
GATCGTTCCCGTACCCACCCCGGACGGCACGGTCGGGCAGGACGAGCACCCGCGCCCCGGCACCACCGTGGAGCGCCTCGCCCGGCTCGACCCCGCGTTCACCCCCGACGGCACGGTCACCGCCGGGAACTCGGCCGGGATCAACGACGGGGCCGCCGCCGTGGTGCTGACGCGCCTCACGGACCTGCGCGCGGGGACCGTCCCGCTGTGTCTGCTGCGCGATGTGGTGGTCACCGCCCTGGAACCGGAGATCATGGGCTTCGCGCCCGCCGGGGCCATCCGGAAGCTGCTGCGGCGCGCCGGGCTGGACGCCGGTGACATCGCGGTCATCGAGCTCAACGAGGCGTTCGCCGCACAGGTCCTCGCCGTCCTCGACGACCTCCGGCTCGACCCCGAGCGGGTCAACCCCAACGGCGGGGCCATCGCGCTCGGCCATCCGGTCGGCGCGACCGGCACGGTCCTGCTGCTCAAGGCCGCCCATGAACTGCGCCGCACCGGCGGGCGGTTCGCCGTCGTCGCGCTGTGCGTCGGCGGCGGCCAGGGCATCGCCGCACTCGTCGAGAACCCGGAGGCGTGACGTGGGCGAGTACGCCTGGTACCCCGGCCGGGAGCTGACCCGGCACAGCAACGTCGCCCGGTTCTGCCGGGCCCACGGCCTGGACGGCTACCGCGCGTTGCAGGCCCGCTCGGTCGCGGACCCCGAGTGGTACTGGTCGGCCGCCGCCCGCGACATCGGCGTCGTCTGGCACGAGGAACCGCGGCGCACCCGCGACGGGCGGGGCGGGATCGCCGCCACCCGCTGGTTCCCCGGCGGGCGCACCAACCTGGTCGACTCCTGTCTGGAGCGCCATGTGCGGGGCGGGCGCCCGGACGCGACCGCGCTGCGGTGGGAGCGCGAGGACGGCACCCAGGGACGCCTCGGCTACCGCGAGGCGGCGCGCCTCAGCGCCCGGGTCGCCACGGGACTCCGCGG
>NZ_JBJHPC010001085.1:0-968 GCF_045257485.1 Streptomyces sp. YS-3
GGGCGGGCGGGCTGGCGTGGCTGGTGATGGCCGGGACGTACGTACCGATGCTGCGCTACTACCGCCAGCCGGCGGCGCTGGCCCCGCTGCTGCCGTTCACCGCGTTCCTGTACCTCCTGATGACGGTGGACTCGGCCGTCCAGCACTACCGGGGGCGCGGGGCGGCGTGGAAGGGGCGCACCTATGCGCGTCCGGAGGCCGCACCCGATCAGTGAGCCGGGACGGCCGGACGCCGGCCCATACGGCCTCCGTCGCGCTTTCGGGCCGGGCTCGCGGTTGCGGACCGGGCCGGAACCACGACCACGCGCGCGTCACTTGCGGCCGGGCGTCCAGTTCATGCCCCACCCGTACGCCTGGTCGACGGTGCGCTGCGGGCTGACACCGCGCGCGGGCACCAGATAGCGGGCCTCGCGCTGGACGACGAGGTCGCCGCCGTCATTGGTGAGCAGGGCGAGGGCGCAGACCGTGGAGGGCACGGTGCACTCGTCGAGCGAGAAGTCGATCGCCGCGCCGTGCTGCGGCTGGAGGGTGACCGTGGCGTGCAGGTCGGCGAAGCTGCGCGCGCCCTCGTAGATCGTCACGAAGATCAGGACGCGGCGGAGCCGGTCCTTGTGGTCGAGGTTGACCGTGAGGTTCTCGCCGGAGGTGAGGGCGCCGGTGCGGTCATCGCCGTCGAGGTGGATGTACGGCGGTCCGCTGAGCGAGCCGAAGGCGTTGCCGAGTGCCTGGACGACCCCCTTGCGCCCGTCCGTGAGCTCGTAGAGGGCACACAGGTCCAGGTCGAGGTCGGCGTGGTTGGCGACGGCCCTGCCGAGCTTGGCGCCCCAGCCGGAGAACTGCTTGCGCGTCTGCCAGTTGAGGTTCACCCGCAGCGCGCCCGAGCTGCCGCCCTGCTTGGCCAGCGAGACGGTGGGGGCGGCCTTCGTCAGGGTCACCTTCGACAACCGTACGGGGGTGGCGGCGGGCGG
>NZ_JBJHPC010001086.1:0-956 GCF_045257485.1 Streptomyces sp. YS-3
CCACCCCGCACCCCGGCACGGACGCCGGGAACGGCACTACCACGACGACGCGGGGCCACGGGGGCGGCGGGCAGGCGCCGCGCAGGAGCACACCGCCGCGTACGGACAACGCGCCCGCCGGCGCCGCCGCCGCGTACGTCCAGCAGGTGGTGGACCTCGCCAACGCCGAGCGCGCCAAGGCGGGTTGCTCGCCGTTCAGGGCCGACCGGCACCTGAACGCCTCCGCCCAGGCGCACGCCGACGACATGGCGGCCCGCGACTACTACGAGCACAACAGCCCCGAGGGGCGCAACGCGGGTGACCGTATGAGCGCCGCCGGATACGACTGGCACAAGTGGGGCGAGAACATCCACCGGGGTCCCAAGAGCGCCGCCGACGCGATGCGCGACTGGATGAAGAGCCCCGGCCACCGCGCCAACATCCTGGACTGCGGGTTCAAGGACATCGGCGTGGGAGTGAACCTGAGCGGCAACGGCCCGTGGTGGGTGCAGAACTTCGGCAGCTGACCCGCGCCGGGCACCGGTGTGGGCGCGGGACGGCGGACCGCCTCAGGACGAGGGGTTGGCGAAGTCCTGGACCCACACCGTGCCCTCGGGTCCCGGCACGGCGGCCACGCCGGTGTCGCGGTAGCCGCAGTCGAGCATGTTCTGCTGGTGGATCGCGCCGTCCGTCCAGTCGTCGACGATCGCGGCCGGGTCCCCTGTCCCCCGGTCCAGGTTCTCCGCCCAGGCCCCGACCGGGTATCCGGCGTTCCGCATCCGGGCGTCGGCGTGCTGCCCCTCGGGGCCGGCGTGGTCGTAGTAGTGGCGCGCCACCATGTCCCGGGCGTGCCGCCGCGCCGCCGTGGTCAGCCGGGGGTCCATCCGCAGCGGCGCGCAGCCGGCCGCGCCGCGGCGGCTGTTGACGAGCCGCAGCAGCCGTTGCTCGGGGGGCACGGGGGCCGGTGCGGGCCGGGT
>NZ_JBJHPC010001087.1:0-951 GCF_045257485.1 Streptomyces sp. YS-3
CCTTGGGCCGGGTGCCCGACGGCATCGCCGGGTGCAGGCCGAGCAGGATGATCCCGGCGACGATGGCGGCGAGCCCGCACGCCTCCCAGGCGAGCGCCGCCGCGTCGGTACGGAGCTCGTCGCCCAGGAATCCGACGCCGCAGGCGATCCCGGCGAGCGGCTGGGCGGCGGTGAGGGCGGGCAGCGACATCCGCAGCGGGGCGGTCTCGAAGGCGCTCTGCACCAGGATCAGACCGCTCACACCGAGCACCAGGACACCGTAGGGCTGCCAGCCCATCAGCATGTGGGCGAAGCCGTCGGCCCGGAAACGTTCGCCGCTGACCCGGGTCAGGGCGTCCTGGAGGCCGTAGAGCGAGCCGGCCGCGACGGCCAGGAGGGTGGGGCCGGCGCTGAGGCGGGAGCGCTGGGCGAAGACGGTGAGCAGGAGCGCGATCCCGACGACGATCCCGACGATCAGCCAGTGCCGCAGGGGTCCGGCCACCGCGTCGCCGCCGACGGGCTGCCCCGCCACCATGAACGCGGTCACCCCGCCCGCGAGCAGGGTGAGGCCCGCCCAGCCCTGGCGGCCCAGGGTCTGCTTGGTCTGCCAGCGCGACAGGGCCATGGCGAAGAAGAGGTTGGTGGCGAGGAGCGGCTCCACCTGGGAGACCTCGCCCTGGCCCAGCGCGAGCGCGCCGAGCACCATGCCCGCGATCATCAGCCCCATCCCGGCGAGCCAGCGGGGCACCCGTACGAGGTCCAGCAGCAGCCGCGGCGAGAGGAAGTCGCTCAGCGGGGCCCGCTGGGCGGCATCCTGCTGGAGCACGAACCCGAAGCCCAGACAGCAGGCCGCGCCCACGGCGAGAGCGAGGACGAGAACCGACACGAGGGACACCTTCAAGTGCGGCCGGGGTAGGTGAACTTGCTCGACGATAGCGCTCCGGCCCCCCCGACGCCTCCCGGGACGCAGCC
>NZ_JBJHPC010001088.1:0-951 GCF_045257485.1 Streptomyces sp. YS-3
GGGGCTCGGAGGGCTCGGACGGCTTCTTGAGGAACGGGTCGTCCTCGGGCGGCTGGCCGGGCGGCGGTTCGTGGCTCATGCCCGCAGTCGACCGCGCGGGGTGGGGCCCCGCAACGGTACGGGGCCCGTTCGGGGTACGGCCGCCGCCGCGCACCCCTCCCCGGCTCCGCGCTCAGGTCCCCGCGACGAAGGTGCGGGCCGCCTTGTCGTGCCAGCACTGCCGCCAGGGGCGGTCGAAGAGGCACCACACCACGTTGAGCACCCCGACGGCGAGCACACCGAGGACGCCGTAGACCAGCCAGCGGCGCAGGGCCGCGCCGAAGGCGGGCGGTTCGTGCGACTCGATGTCGCGCACCTGTACCCGCAGCAGCCGCTTGCCCAGGGTGCGGCCCCACTTGGCGGTGGGCAGCGCCTCGTAGAGGACCCCGAGGAGCAGGAAGGCGCCGAGCACGATGGCGAGGTAGCCCGCGGTGGTGCCGTCCAGGAGGTAGACCGTCACCGTCTCGCCGGAGAGCTTCGCGGCGTCGATCTTCTCCTGGATGTGGTCGGCCGCCTTGATGCCGAGCGGTATGGCCAGCGCGGCGACGGCCGCGCCGAGCACCGCGGTGTCCACCAGCCGGGCGGCGAGGCGCCTCCCGGGCCCCGCGGGCCGTGCCGCGGTCTGCGCCCGCGCGGCGCGCAGGAACGGGTCCTCCACGGGCGGCTTCCACGGCACCACGGGCTCCCCCGGCCCCGACGGCTCCTCGGGCCGCGCCAGCCGGTGCACCTGCTGCGCCCAGGACGCCGACCCCCCGCCCGGCCCGGTGGTGACGGGCGAGGCGTGCGGCGCGGACTGCTGCGGCTGCGGCTGCGGTACGGGCGCGGGCTGCGGCTGGGGCACGGGCTGCGGGGCGAGCGGCGCCGAGGGAAGCGCGGCCCGGTCGGGCGCGGGCCGGACCGGCCGCGGGGCAC
>NZ_JBJHPC010001089.1:0-950 GCF_045257485.1 Streptomyces sp. YS-3
GCCCGGATCGCGTCGAGCGCGGCGGGCGTACGCAGGGTCACCTCGATGGCCGGCAGCCCGCCCGCCACGAGGGCCCGCGCGAGCGGTACGGCGTCGGCGGCGTCGTCCAGGACGACCACGGGGACGACGGGGGCGAGGTCCAGGACGGAGGTCATACCGGCATCCTGCCGGGGGGTGTCGCAGGGCGCAACGAGCGTTGCACCCTGCGCAACGGGGGTCAGTGGATCTGCTCCACGACCACGTCCAGCGCCCACGGCTTGCCCGGCTTGGCGGGCGGGGCGCACTCCACCACGTACCCGAGGTCGCGCAGGGCCTCCACGAGCCGCGCCGGGCCGGCGGGGGCGGCGCCGTCCGAGAGCAGGTCCCGCAGGAGCCGTCCCTTGGTGGCCTTGTTGAAGTGGCTGACGACCGAGCGCTTCTCGACGCCGTCGACGGTCCGGGAGTGCAGTACGCGTACGGTCGCGGTCCGCCCGGCCACCTCGCCGCCGGGCTTCCAGGCGGCGGCGTACGCGGAGGAGCGCAGGTCGAGGACGAGACCGGTCCCGGCGGCCTCGGTCATGACCGGGTCCATGACGCCGCGCCAGTACGCCCCCAGCGCGCCGAGCCCCGGCAGCCTCACCCCCATCGAGCAGCGGTACGAGGGGATGCGGTCGGTGACGCGGACGGCACCCCACAGCCCCGAGAAGACGAGCAGCGACTTCGCGGCGCGGCGCCTGGCGGCGGGGTCGAGGGTGGCGAGGCCGAGGGCGTCGTAGAGGACGCCGGTGTAGATCTCCCCGGCGGGGCGGGTGCCGGCGGTGCGGAGCGCGGCGTTCTTGGCGATCTCGCCACGCAGGCCCTCGCTGAGGCCGAGTACTTCGCGGGCCTTGTCCTCGTCCGCGAGGCACAGCTCCACGAGCTCGTCGAGAACGGCGGCGCGGGCGGGCCGCAGGGCGGGGAGCGCCAGCGTC
>NZ_JBJHPC010001090.1:0-947 GCF_045257485.1 Streptomyces sp. YS-3
GGGGCCAGGGGGTCTCACCGCCCGCCAGGACGCGGCCCCGGTGGTCGCGGACCAGGATCTCGGCGTCGAGGAGTACGCCCACCTCCGCCGCCAGGCCCGCCACGCCCCGGCCGGAGAGGGCGAAGCCGATGATGTGATCGCGTACCGCCTCCAGCGAGCGCTCCTTCTCGATCGTCTCCATCGCCAGCGCGCTGTGCTCCTCCAGCTTGGCCACCTCGGCGTTGTAGAGCTCCAGCCACTGGGCCTTGTCGACGGCCGCCGCCGCCAGGTCCGCGAGGGAGCCGAGGAGGGCGGCCTCGTCGGGCTCGAAGTGGCGTACGTCGCGGTGCGCCGCGTACAGCACGCCCACCGTGCCGCTCGCGTGGTGCAGCGGCAGCGCCAGCACCGAGCGGAGCCCCTCGCGGGCGATCGCCGCGTCCAGGGCCGCGTCGTGCTCGATACGGGTCTCCGCCTGGTAGTCGGGCGTCCAGAAGGGCGCGCCCGTGCCCCTGACCACCGCCCCGATGCCGTGGTCGCCCGAGAGCTGCAGCCCGATGTGGAGCGAGGTGGTGGCGCCCGCCGAGGCCCGGACCACCGAGTCGCCCGAGCCCGTCGTCAGCAGCGCCACGAACGCCGTGTCCACGTGCAGCAGGGCCCGGGTGCGGTGGGCGACCGTCTTCACCAGGCCGTCCACGTCGCAGGACGAGGCCAGTTCGCGGGCCGTGTCCAGCAGGGCCGTGAGGTCCGCCTCCCGCCGCCGGCGGCGGTCGAGCAGGCCGTGGACCGTACGGCCCAGCCGGCCCGCCCGGTGGATCAGCGCCAGTTCGTCCGCCGTCGCGCCCCGGTCGTGGGCCTTGAGCAGGACCTCCTCCATGGCGTCCAACGGGGCCTGGGCGGCGAGGAGTTCGAGGATGCGTAACGCTCCCGCGCCGCCGCCCAGGCCCCGTTGGACGCCATGGAGGAGGTCC
>NZ_JBJHPC010000110.1:0-15662 GCF_045257485.1 Streptomyces sp. YS-3
GGAGGGGTCGCCGAGGAGGGCGGCCCACAGAGGATTCCAGGAGATGAGGTTCCAGGCCGCGTCGTGGACGCTGAGGGGTGTGGCACGGAGCTGGTCGAGCAGGCGCTGCACGCTGGGCGGGATGTGGGCGGGGACCTGGCCGGAGGTGGGAGGGGCGTGTTCGGCGAGGAGGTAGAGGTGGTCGCGTTCGGTCTCCGTCAGGCGCAGGGCGCGTGCGAGGGAGGCCAGCACCTGAGGGGAGGGCGAGGTGGCGCGGCCTCTTTCCAGGCGGACGACGTAGTCGACGGAAAGGCCGGCGAGCTGGGCGAGTTCCTCGCGCCGCAGTCCGGGCGCGCGCCGAACGCCGCCGAGAGGGAGGCCTACGTCGTGGGGGTTGGTGCGGTCGCGCCAGTGGCGTAGCGCCTGTCCGAGGGCTGCGGGATGGTCGTTCACGTTGCCATTGTCGCCCGCCACCGCACAGACAGCCTGGTACTGGCCGACCCCCCGCTGAGGAGGGCTCTCCCTGTTCGTCGCCGTGCGCGGCAGGCTAAGCGGCATGACAGTCACTGTGATCACCGGCGCCAACAAGGGCCTCGGTTTCGAAACCGCCCGCCGCCTCATCGAGCAGGGCCACACCGTCTACGCCGGCGCCCGGGACGCGCTCCGCGGCGAGCAGGCCGCCATCGCCCTCGGGGCCCGGCCGCTCCTGATCGACATCACCGACGAGGCGTCGGTCACCGCTGCCGCGGAGCAGGTCCGGGAGGAGACCGGGCACCTGGATGTTCTGATCAACAATGCGGGCATCGCCGGGTCGGCGGCTCCGGTCGGGGAGCTGACGGCCGCCGATCTGCAGCAGGTGTTCGACACCAACGTCTTCGGAGCGGTGCGCACCACGCGCGCGTTTCTACCCTTGCTGCGGGCAGCCGGGCATCCCACAGTCGTGAACGTCAGCAGCAGTCTGGGCTCACTGACGATCAACGCCGACCCTGCTGCCCACACCGATATCCTCCCGGCCTGGGCACCGTTGCTGGCCTACAACTCCTCCAAGGCCGCCCTGAACATGCTCACCGCCGTATACGCACAGGCCTTCCCGCAGATCACCATCACTTCGGTGGATCCGGGCTTCACCGCGACCGACCTCAACGGCCACCACGGCACCCAGAGCGTCGAAGAGGGGGCGGCTGTGATCGTCGCCGCCGCCATGGCCGGTCCGGCGGCGCTGAGCGGCACCTTCAACGGCGCTTCGGGCCCCATCCCCTGGTGACCCCCTCCTGACAACCCCAGCGCACGGCCGCATCAGCGGCCGTACGCACGAGCCGGTCATGAACCAGCCGCTCTTCGCTCTCCCTGTCGTGCTTGCTCACCGCCGCCTGGTACCCGGCGCTGCCGGGAGGAGTGTGGGCCGCCAGATCCAGGGTTCGGCGCCGTGTGACAGCGCCAGGGCGCCGATCGGCACATCCTGTGGGGCGGAGTGGAGTGGCGTAGGAGGGCCGGCGGGTACGAGGGGGTGGAGTGGGCGCAGGATTTGGCTGCTCGGACCCGTGCCGACCTGGAGCTGTACGCCGCCGTCGAGGTCGGTGCCGAGAAGTACGGTCCGGGGGTTTCTGTCTTGCATGGCCGTGACGGGCCCGTAGCCGGGGAACCTTTGCGGGGAGACGAGCCCAAGGCCGGTGTACAGGGACGGGGAGGACGCGGCGGGGGAGCGATAGACCACACCGGTGGCGCCGTCCGGGGTGATGAAGGCTGAGGGTTGTTCGCAGGACACGGGCATGGCCGCGTCGGGCCGGTACTCGACGGACTGGCGCGGGTGGTTCTGTGACCAGTGGTGGACGGCATCGCGGCCCGCCGCGTAGACGTGTACGCAACCCTTGGCGTCCACCAGCGTGGTGAGCCCGTCGTGGACTTCCCCTCCGGGGAGCGAGCGCCAGTCGGACCAGCGCCCGTCGTGGTCCCGCACACGCGTGCTGATGGACTTCCGTGCGTTGCGGATGAACAGGTGGATCTGCCCGTCGGGTGCGCGGACCACGACCGGGGAACCGATCCGGCGGCCTCGCTCGGCGTTGTGCTCCGGATTTCCGAGGCTTCGCCACGTACCGAAGTCG
The DNA here is from genome assembly GCF_045257485.1 of Streptomyces sp. YS-3. Lineage (NCBI taxonomy): Bacteria > Bacillati > Actinomycetota > Actinomycetes > Kitasatosporales > Streptomycetaceae > Streptomyces > Streptomyces sp. YS-3. Next base: position 2,082 of record NZ_JBJHPC010000110.1, read on the forward strand.
GAGCTCCGGTAGGCCCCTTCGAGTACCACGATGTCGCGGGTGTCTGCTTGGCCGAGGCCGTGGACGGTGGAGAATCGCAGAGCGCACAGCAGCAGCTGGCCGCTTGCGCCCGTCACACTCACGACGGGAGCCAGGGGGCCACCGCCGAGGTTGCGAGGTGCCCCCAGGCGACCGCTGCCAGGGGAGGTCTCGCGCCATTCGGCGGCCTGAGTGCCCAGGACTCCGTAGCAGAAGACGCGACCGCTCCGCTCGACGACGGCGGCCAGTGGGGGGCCGGCGTGGCGGGGACGGGTGCTGCGGATCCAGCCCTTGCGGTTGGTCATGGCGTGGCCGCGGCCCTGGCTGTAGTCGCCGCAGCCGCTGGGATCACCGCATGCCCAGTCCGGCGCGCCGCCGTAGGCGTCGAGGATGCGTCCCTTCTCCCGCAGGATCTCGGGCGGCAGGTTGGGGGGCCATCGCTGGTGGTAGTAGCCGCGGAACGCGCGTGCGGCGAACTGTGGAGTGCGGCCGGTGCGGGCGGCCACGGTGGTCGCCCAGTGGCCCATCGCCTTCCAGGCGAACAGTGCCGCAGGAGTGTGGTCACGGTGGTCGGAGTGGCCGGGCTGATCATCGTCCTGGGGGTGGGCCGCATCATGGACCTGGAGGTCCGGGTCCGGGTCCAGGGTGTGCATCAAAGTGGGCTTGAAGCGTTCCATGACCTGCACGAGGGCATCGACCAGGGTCTCGTGTCGGTAGGTGCTGACCCGGCTGACGGCGGAGCCGGGGGCGATCAGGGTGTGCATGGACGCGCCCGGCTTCTTCCACAGAGCGGGCAGGCGGGTCCAACCTACGCCGTCCCGCGAGAGCATGGCGATGTTCAGGTGAATCAGCCGGGCCTCCCGGCCCGCGTGGACCAGAGCGTTCTCCTCCGCTTCGACTCCGCCGTCGAGGACCCATACGGAGCGCTGCCAGCGGGTGAACCTGTCCACGCCGAGTATCTCGGCGTACGCCTGGCGCAGGCCCTGGTGGCGGGCCGCGGAGTAAGCCGCCTTGTCAGGGGCAGGACGGGGCAGGCCCTGGGCCCTGTTGAAGCCTGCCGACTCCCCCGCGGTGATGTAGACGGACACCACCGGGATCCCGTCGCGCAGGGCGTGAGCGGTGTGGGGGTTCATGAAGTACAGGTCATCGTCCGGGTGGGCGAGGATCTGCAGGACCAGGGGCCGGCCGGTTTCCCCGAAGGCAGCGGCGGAGCTCGTCGTGGCGGCTTGGACGGAGGGGAGGGACACGTCGGATGGTGCGGTGGGGGCACAGGCGACGGTTCCGCTGCCTGCGGTGGCCGAAGCAACTGCCAGTGACGCGAGGACGCTTCGGCGAGATGGCCCCGCGATGTTGCGGCTCAAAGGTGCTTTCCTCGGTTCTGTTCGGTGACCGGAGCCGGATCCCTTGGTCCCGCAAGAGGGCTGTGGACGTCCTGTTCTGCCTCGCTGTGCCCGGTCAGTACGCCGTCGGCGTTTGGCACACAGGTGCCTCGTGCGGTCACGGCCGTACCAGGTCGGGGACTTCAGGGACAGCGGCGTCGCGCTGAGTCGGCAGACTCACAGGGGTGTCGCATCGCTCCGAGCCGGACGCGGTGACTCCGGCCTGAGCCAACGCCGACACCGCCCGCTGGAAGCGGATACTGGCCGAGGGCTCGTCCGGGCCCAGCAGATGCCCCTTCAGCCGCTCCCGAGCCGTCGCCAAGGGGTCGCCGGCTGTGCCGCGCACTGACGCGAGGAGCCCGGCGACGTCTGCCGCGCCCGCGGTCAAGATCGTGGCGGCCCCCGACGTAGGGAACGCCTCACGGAACGCGTCCTCCGACAGCCCGAGGGTGTTGACGACCGCGTGCGACTTTCCGGTGGCGAGGTAGTCGGCCACCACGCTGGACACATCACCGACCAATACATCCGCGGCGTCGAAGCACGAGAAGAGCGACGGGCGCGTACCCTCCACCACTTGATGCCGACAGGCCGGAAGCGCGCCCCAGTACGCCTTTTCCCAGGCAGCGGTAGCCGTTCTCACCGCTTGGGCGCGACCGCTCACCGGGCCTGCGTCCCGCCGCATCCGTTCGCCGTCATCGCTGCCCCGCGCGGTGTCCGCGCCGGTGAGGGCGTCCAGTGCGGCTGTCCGGAAGGCGAGTTCCCGCCCAGCGGCAGCGGCTGCATCCCCGGGAAGTAGCGGCGTGGAGTTGGCCTTTCGTACAAGTTCCCGGATGCGCAGGTCTGCGTCCCTCGCCAGCGGATCGACAGAACCGGTCAAGGGGTGGGGTTTGTACAGCAGGCGTACTTCCGGTTCGGCCAGCAGTGCCTGGACCAGTTCCTCTCCGCCTCGGGTGAGGGAAGTCGCGCCTGGCTGATCGAGCCAGCCTTCCCAGGTCGGCGCGTACAGGACTGTCAAGTGGCGGCGGTGCGGCAGTCCCGTGGGACGCCGGAGGGAATCCAGTTGGGGGCGGCCGATCTCGACGATGTCCTTGTCATCGACGCCGGCCCCGGCCTGCGCGTAGCGTTCGCGGGCGGCCGGACCGGCCACCCATACCTGGTCGTAGACCCTCGCGTACGGATTGCAGCTGGAGCGTTTGTCGCTCTCGCCGTGGTTCACGAACGCGTGGCGGATGGTGGGAATCCGCAGGACGTGCGAGGTCTTACCCGAGTTGGAGGGGTGAATGAGCAACCGCAGAGTCGAGTGCTCCAGGCGCAGCAGGTCGGCCGCCTTCGGAATACAGACGACCGGCAGATCGGTGGTGCCCAGTTGGTGGACCATGAACCGTTCTCGCAGCACGATGACGGAGCGCTCGTTCAGTATCGCCAGCGGAGCGAGCCACATGTCGGCCTGGTAGGCGGAGGCATGTCCCCCGGAGAAGTACATGCCCACCGGCGGCCGGTAGTCGGCGAGCCACCTCTCGAACCATGCCAGCACCTCCTGCTCGCCGGGAGGCCGCCTCGACGGCAGGAGGTGGAGCAGCAGCCACCCAACAGCCGCCACCGTCAGGGCCGCCGAGACGGCGATACCGGCCAACGCGGCGCCCGGGACGTCGTACACGACCGCGATGAGCATTCCGGCAGTGCCGGGCGTCGCAAGGAGGAGCAGCTGCGGTCCCCGCTGGTACAGAAGCCACGCCGGGGGAGCGCGCCGCAGTCCGAGCGCCGACACATCGATGTTCCGGGTCACCACGGGCAGAGTCCGCGAACGCTGTACGGCTACGGCGCATCCCCGTGCGATCACCTGCAGTCCTTGCGTCAGCAGCAGGCCGCAGACCGCCGCGAACACCCTCGTCCTCGGTCCGTGCGGACAGGCCGCGAAGAGTACGGCCAACAGCAGCCCGTCACGCAGGACTTGGCGGGCCCAGACGTCCACGCCGATCCGTGACAGGAGCTCCACCAGGTTTGGCCGCCGGTGGTGCAGGGCGATGTCCACACCCATACCTGCCACGGCGGAGGAGACCAGAAGGCTCGCGTCGCATGTCAGTACCCCGGCCATCTGCACCACGAACGAGGCGACGAGAACGGTGGGGGCGATCGCCGAGGCGAGAGGGCTCAGGTAACGCACGCTCGACACTCCACGTGACTCGCGAACAGCAGAGGGATGAGCTGTAAACGCAATCCACCGGACATCGGACACGGCTCAGACCTGGGTGCTCCGCGCCGTCGCGGCACTTGTTGCCTGATCGGACGCCCTCGCGGTTATCGCAGCGGCAGTGTCCGGCGCGTCAACACCGGCCGTCCTCCAGCGCAACCTCAGCGGCGCAGCACCGTTTTCCTGGAAAGCACGCCTACCCGACGACGCATGCGGACCAAGGCCCCATATGAAGATCACGTTCCTGCTGCAGAACGCCTACGGGATCGGCGGCACCATCCGCGCGACGTTCAACGCCGCGAGCGCCCTCTCCGAACAGCACGATGTCGAGATCGCCAGCGTCTGGCGGACGCTGGACGCCCCCTGTCTGGCCCTGGGCGGGAAGGTCCGCCTCACCCCGCTCATCGACAAGCGTGCCCACTCCCGCCGCAACGACCTCGGCCACAGACTTCTGGGTGTGCCGACAGCGCTGATCCCCCCGGTGGAGGCACGGGGCGCCTCGTTCGACCGGCTCACTGATCAGCGAGTCGCCGCATTTCTCGCTCGTACCGACGCCGACGTCGTCGTGGCCACACGCCCAGGACTGGTCATCTACCTCGCGGAGTTCGGACGTCGGCACTATCTGCGCATCGGGCAGGAACACCGGATCTACGAAACCCACGAACCCGCCATCCGTGCTGCCCAGGACACCGCGATCGCCGCACTGGACGCGCACACCACCGTCTCCGAGGCGGACGCCGTCACCCACCGTACGCGTCTGGCGGCCACCGGCACCTTGATCGTATGCATCCCCAACGCCGTTGCCCCACCGCTCGTCAGCCCCTCGGACGGTACGGCCAAGTTGGTCATCGCCGCGGGCCGGCTGATTCCCGTCAAACAGTACGGCCGTCTCGTCAGGGCCTTCGGCGCCGTCGTGGCCGAACGTCCGGACTGGAAACTGCGGATCTACGGCCGGGGCCCCGAACAGGCCTCACTGCGTGCCCACATCGACGCTCAGAAACTCAACCACCACATCTCGCTGATGGGCGCCAGTTCCTCGCTCGCCGCCGAGTGGGCCAAAGGCTCGATCGCCGCCGTCACGTCGAGCGAAGAGTCCTTCGGTATGACGATCGTCGAAGCCATGCAGTGCGGCCTACCCGTGGTCGCCACCGACTGCCCGCACGGCCCTCGCGAGATCATCAAAGACGGCGAAGACGGGCTCTTGGTCCCCACGGGCGACACCGGCGCCATCGCGAAAGGGCTCATGGCCCTGATCGACGACGAAGCCCTGCGTCACTCCATGGGCAGGGCTGCCCGCGTCAACATCCAGCGGTACACGCCCCAGGCGACGGCCAGGCTGTACGAGGACCTGGTGGCCCGGCTCCACCACGCCTCCCCGCATCGCCGGACGCCGACGCGCCTGCGACTGGCAGCCGACATGAGACGGGCCATGGCGGCCGGAGGGCGGGCATGGCGTTCATCGGTACCCGTCGCAAGACGCGCGCTCGCACACCCCGCTGAGGCTCTCCGGCCACTGCGTCCCCAGGCCACCTGCCATGTGGACGCCGTGGGTGATCTGGTCGTTCTCCTCGACCGCACCGGCATGCCCGGCAGCCGGTTCACGCTGACAGCAACGCCAAGGGGTGCCCGCGACCCGGAAGCCGAGCAGATCGCCGTTCCCGTCCACCGGCCGGAGTCCGCCACCGGCCCCTGGAGGGCGGTGCTGGAACGTCGCATCCACGAGCTCGCCGAGGGCCGATGGGACCTCCATGTGATTCGCTCCGACGACAATGCCCGCCGCCGGGTCGCCTCGCGATGCGTCGAACAGAGCAACCTCCTCAAGCTGCGCCCCCTGACCGGGACCCCGTTCAGCTGGTGGATCCCGTACAGCACGGACAAGAACAACCTCTCTGTGCGTACCTGGTGTCGCCCGGCTCACGCGGAAGTCCACACACTGACCACGGACGACACGTCATGCACAGTGGAAGGCGCCCTGTACGGCGCGGAGTCCGAGCACCTGCGACACCCGCGGCTGCTCGCTGTACCCCGTCGAAACCCCGCGGCGGCATTCGAAAGTGGCGTCACCCTCCTCTCCGCCACCGCCTTTCGCTTCACGCTTTCGTACTCCCAAGCCCGAACCTCCTGCGAGGGAGAGGAGGAAATCTGGGACCTGGCCCTCCGGCTCGCTCCCCACGCCCCGCCCATCCGGCTGGCCCGGATCACCGGCGACATCGTCAACCGCAAGCGGACGGACGTGTACCCAGCAGTCGAGACGCCCGGCGCCACCACGGGAACGAGCGCACTCGTACGCCCGTACTTCACCGAGCGCAACGATCTGGCACTCAAGCTGAGCAGCCGGCCGAGGTGACGGACTTTCCTGGCCGCGGTAGATGGGCCCGGCCCTCCTAGCCGCCGGAGGGCCGGGCCGGTGTCAGTTCTCTATTCCGAAGTACCGGCTGAGGTAGTCGATGATCTCGGTGGCGTGGGGCAGGAGTTCGGGCAGTTGGGTGGCGAGGGCCTCGCGGGTGGCGGTGGCGAGGCTGCCTGTGCTGGTGGCGGCGGTACGGACGTACGGGTCGAGGCGCTTGATCAGCTCGTAGTTGCTGTCGATGTTCTCGGCGCGCATCGCCTTCTCCAGGGGCGGTGCTCCGGGCGGCGGGACGGGCGCGAGTACCCGGCTGACGTAGGTGACCCGGTGCAGGACCCGCCAGCACGGCGGCTTCGCGGAGCTCTGGCGGGTCTGCCGCAGCGCGGCGGCGTCGGGAGCGTCGCTGCCCGACAGCCAGACCGGGTCGACCACCTTGTGGTAGAAGTCGTCGAAGTTGGCGCTGTTCTCGCCGAGGTAGAAGGTGAGGAAGCGGTAGGCGTCCACCTTGCCGGGCACCGGGATCGGTTTGCCCGCCGCGTCGTAGACGGGTTTGCCGTCCTTGTCACGGCGTTGCAGGTCCCCCGAGGGTGCGCACTGGACGTCGAGGCCGAAGGTCCGGGAGGAGTCCTTGCCCTTGGCCCGGGTGATGCTGAAGCCGCCGCCCCTGGAGGCGTCGAGGTGGACGGACCAGCCGAGGCCGAGGGCGCCGAAGGTCAGGTCGAAGGAGCCGCCGAACATACTGCTGAAGTTGTAGGAGCCGGATGTGGTCTCGCTGACGGCGTCGGTGGCCTCGGTGGTCTCGGCGAAGAAGCCGCCCTGCGCCGTCCAGACGTAGGTGTTGACCAGGTCCCGGTGCGAGAAGCCGGTGGCGGCGGCGGTGCCGGTGGTGCTGCCGGACTCCCGCCGGCCGACGTCCATGCCCATCCCCCGCAGGACCGTCCTGGCCTGCGCCTCGGCCGGGTCGTGGCCCGCGTGGTGGCCGGTCTCGGTCGAGATCGAGTCGTAGAAGGCGTGCAGCCGCTGCTGGTCACGGGTGATCCGGCGCTTCAGGGCGTAGGCGTCCCGCGGTTTGAAGTAGCTGTACTCGCCGTAGCCCGTGGCGGTGGGGTAGTCCGGGTCGGTGACCCTGCCCCGGCCGTCGAAGCCGACCGCCCCGTCCAGGGTGCCCTGCTTGGTGTAGCGGGGGTTGATCGGGAAGTGGATGATGTTCCAGTCCAGCGGGATGTCCGGGTTGGGCAGCATCCGGTAGCCGACCAGGGCGCCGGTGTGCGCCAGGCGCAGCGCGAAGACGTCCGCGGTCTGTGACTGCACCAGCGCCATGCCGGTGTTGGTGGGGACGTACCGGCGGCCGACGGCGGAGTTCAGCACCCGGGCGGGGTCCTCGGTGTGGCCGCTCAGCGCCAGCTTGGTCTTGCGTGAGGTGTTCTTGCCCTGGCTGACCCGGGTGTCCTCGCTCCAGGTGTTGGAGAACTCCAGGCTGCCCGTCGCGGCGAGCTTCAGCTGTCCCTTGGCCAATGGGGTCGCGATGCCGACGCCGAGCGGCGCCGTGATCGTCATGGTGTCCGCGTCGGTCTCACCGCCGACCGCGAAGTTGAAGGCGGTGTTGACGCTCCGGGTCTTGCTGGAGGAGAGGCTGCGCACCACCTGGTCGGCCTCGGTGAACTCCACGGAGGAGGCGGCGGCGTACCCGTCGGCCTTGTCGGTGAGGTTCTCCGACGGTACCGGCGGGGCGCCCTCGATGTAGCCCATGAGCTGCGGGTCGAACTGGGCCTGGCCGACCCACTCGGTGATCAGGTCGCCCACCTTGTAGCCGGTGACCAGGTGCCAGCGGCCGTTGCGGACGAAGCCGTAGCAGCGCTTGAGCACGCCGATCGCCTCGCCCTTGGCGTCGAACTGGAGGTCCGCGTACTCGGTGGCGCCGGGGGCGCCGGCGATGGTGTCGTGGAAGGGGGTGCGGACATCGGCGAGTGCCGAGCGCACCTGGGCGGTGTCGGTGGAGACGGGCGCGGTGGAGAGCAGGATGCGGGGCCGTTTGGCGGAGAAGGTGAGGTGGTTGCCGCGCAGGCCTTCGTCGCGTACCGAGGTGGTGCCGGGTGCGGTGGAGTCCTTGTCGAAGGGCCAGTAGCCGAGCAGGTCCTGCTTGTCGCCGCGCAGACGGGTGAACAGGTTGTCGTAGATCTGCTCCCGGGTGCGGACGGTGCGCCAGATCCGGACCTCCTCCAGAGTGCCCGTCAGCAGGTCGGTCGGTCTGCCCCCGACCAGGCGCCCGCCCAGGGTGAGCTGGGGGTCGCCCCAGGGCCCGGTGTCCTGCGCGGTCACCGGGCCCTCGGACAGCGGCTCGCCGTTGCGGTACAGCCGCAGCGGACTCGCGGTGGGGTCGAGGTCGCGGGTCCAGCGGGCGCCCCGCAGCTTCGCCGGGAAGGACCCGGAGACGTCGACCGTGACGTTGCCGGTGTTCTCGTTGAAGGGCCAGCGCGCCAGGAGCCCCTTCTCGCGCGCGGTGACCGGCAGCCCGAGCTGGACGGCCGGACGCGCGAAGTTCCACAGCCGCACCTCGCACAGGACACCGCGGAACCCGCGGCCGATCTCCACCTCGCTGCCGTTGGACTGAGCGCCGGGGCCGTTGTACAGGTAGCTGCCCGCCGAACCGCCGTCGAGGTAGAACCGGATGTCCTGCTCGGGCTGGGTGGTCGCGTTCGCCTTCGCGGCGGCGGAGAGGTCGGGCGTGCGACGCTGCCGGACCACGGACACGCGCTGGAAGACACCGGGCGTGACGGCCCGGTCGGAGGCGTACCGGACGGCTTTCCCGTCGGCCTCGGCGAAAGCGAACTCCACCCTGCCGTCGGCGAGGATGCCCAGTTGGTACGGGACTCCCTCCCGGCCGCCGTTGATGACCGAGCCCTTGGTGAGCAGGCCCATCGGCGTGCCCAGGCGGTCGATGTGGACGAAGGCCTCGATGGTGAGGTCCTCCAGGACGTCCAGCGACGTCTGCGGAGCCACCGACAGGCCCTCGCCACCGTCCAGGCGCAGCGCCCACGACTGGGTGAAGGTCGCGGCGAGATGCGCCCATTCGTTGCACGGGAAGCGCTCCGCCGACCGCAGCACCCGGTCGCCCACCCGCGCCACCACCTGGTAGCCCTTGATCGGCGAGGCCGGGCTGCCCGGTCCGTCGGAGGCCCAGTGTCCGAGCAGTCCGGGCTCCCGGCCGGAGAGCCGCTGGTGGCGCTCGGCGGAGATCTCCCGGGGGGTGCGGGCCCGTCCGAAGACGCGGACCTCGTCGATCTGGCCGTCGAGATGGTCACCGGTGAAGGGCAGGTGGCCCAGGACCAGCGGCCCGCTGCCGGCGTAGGTGCCCGTGGTGGTGCGGCGGCCGACCTCGATGCCGTCCCGGTAGAGCAGCTGCTCGCGGGTGGCGTGCTTGTACACCGCGGCCCAGTGGTGCCACTCCAGGTCCGGATAGGACTGAGTGGTCGTCAGGTCGTCACCGTAGAGCCCGAAACCGAAGGTCCCGTTGGCCTCGATGCACAGACACAGGGTCTGGTCCACCCGGCCCTCCAGGGCGCCGTGGACCAACAGCGGCTCCCGGCGGTCCCGGGACTGATTGCGCTTGGCCCACAGTTCGACGGTGAAGTCGCGATTGGCGAGGTCGAGCGAGCCGGTCAGCTCGGCTCTGGCGTTGCCGACGAACTGTCGTACCGGGAGCCCGACGGGAGCGAGCTCCAGGGAGTAACCCGAATCATCCGTCCTGGCGTGGATGATCCGGCCCTGCCCGGCCTCGGGATTGACCCACGCCTCCAGGGTCAGATCACCGGCCCGGGCGAGGCCCTGCTGTCTGCCGGCGGGCAGCGACAGGTACTGCTCCTTGCCGTCGAACAGGAAGGCGCGGCCGGGCATCTCGGCCCGCCAGCGGCAGCCGCGACCGCTGATCGTCGGCTTGGCCGTGCCGTTGGGCACGGATTCGACCCCGCCCGCGTTCAGCCCGACCAGCCGGGATCCCGCGGACAGCACTACCCCGGCCCTGGTGGACTCCGCCCGGGCCCAGTCGTAGCCGACCAGGCCGACCTTGTCGCCCGGCTTGATCGCTGCGCCCGCCGTCGACAGAGTGAGCGTCTTGGCGCCGACCGGGGCGTCAGCGGTCACGGCACAGCCCGTACTGCCGATGTTCAGATGGGCCCCGGCGGGAACCAGGACGGTGGTGGCCCCGGTGAGCTCGACGGTGCCGCCCGTCACCCGCGCGACCGTCCCCACCGTCACCGGCCGACCGGGGTTCCCGGCCAGCGCGGCCGTCATCAGCTCGGCCTTGCGCGGCAGTGACCGCCACGTCTCGGTGTCCGCCCCGACGGTGACGGTCAGGTCGCAGCGGGCGGGCGCGTCGCCGTCGCTGACCTTGATGGTGCAGCCGTCCAGGGTGATGCCCGGGTCGCGGGCGACGAAGCTGAGCGTGCCGCCGTCCCCGGCCAGTGTCTGGGCGCCGCGGATGACGGCGGTGTCGTAGTACACGGCGAAGAACTGTTCGTCGGCCCCGCGGAAGTACAGCACGACGTTGCCGGTGCCGCTGTCCAGCAGCGCGGGCCGGTCGGTGCCCCGGGCGAATTCGAGCAGGCCGCCGGAGAGGCTCAGCCCGGCGCAGTCCACCGCGAGCAGTGGCATGGCCACCGTCAGGTCGTCGTCGCCTTGCAGGGCGGTGGACAGCCGGGCCAACTGGTCCTGGGCGTCCTGGAGTTCGGCCTGCTTGGCGGCCAGGGTGCGCTGCAGCTCGTCGACCCGCTGCTTCGCCGTTCGCGCCTCCTGGAGCTGGACCCGCGCGGCGTTCATCCTCTCCTTGGCCGCGAAGTACGTTACGTCCAGCCCCGAGGACAGGCCGAGGCGCACCATGCGGAACAGGCCCGACTCCGCCTTGCGGTGTTCACTTGCCTGGACCGCGTAGGAAAGGTTGTACACGGCGTCCAGACCGAGGGCGAGTCGGCTTGCGCGGTTGACGATGCGGAAGTACTCACCCTCGGGGATCACCTGGAACTGTGTGCTCGGGTTGCCCCTCTCGCGGGGCCCTGTTCTCAGCTGGGTGTTCTCCGCCATCGAGTTGTTCATGATGCGCAGATCCCGGTCGGGCGCGGCGGCGACCAGCCAGTAGCAGGGTATGCCGTCCTGGCTCTCGCCGACCGCCTCCATCCGCCAGGTCGTCCTGGGAAGGCCCGTCTCGGGGCCGGGCAGGAACACCACGGAGGCCGCGCCCGAGGTGGAGCCGGTGGAGTAGAGGCACTGGGCCACCTGGTCCCGCACCACGCGCGGGGTCTTGAGTTCCAGGCGGTAGTTCCAGGCGGTCGGTACGTCCCGCTCGGCGAGGTAGCGCCGCTCCAGGTCGTCGAACTCCGGCTTCACACGGTCGTGTTCGGCCTGGCACTCGGCCACCTTGGCGGCCGTGGCGCCCACCCGTGCGATCTCCGGCGGCAGGGCGGCGACCTCCGGCTCCAGCCGCCTGATCAACTGCTGCAGGGTGGCGATCTGCTCCGAGTCCTGCCCCTTCGTCGGCCGTTTGAGCACAGCCGGGTCCAGTACGTCCGGTGCCTGAGCCAGCCGGCCGTCGCGGCCGACGGCGAAGTCCAGGGTGGCCACCGCCGGCTCCTGGCCGTACTTGGCGGCGAACGCCAGCATCACCCGGGCCTGCCGTTTGGCGGGCTTGGGGTCGGCGCGGTACCCGGCGACGACGTTCTCCTGCTGGTGGTAGAGCACGGCCGACATGCCGGAGACGACGGTGCGCCCCTTGAGCGTGAAGCTGTCGCGCCGAACCCCGGGGTGGTCGCCGACCGGGGCGTCCGAGCCGGTCCACTGCGCACCGCCCTCAAGGGTGCCGTGCACGGCGTGGTCCGTCTGGTCGTGGGCGGTGGTCCCGGCGCCCTCGTCGAACCGGTAGTAGGCGACCAGGCCGGACTCGTTGCCGATCAGCCGGTGGTTCATCTCCTCGGCGAGCTCGGTCGCGGAACGCACCCGGTTCCACACCCGGATCTCGTCGAGGTCGCCTTCGAAGTGATCGTCCGTACCGCTGGAAGAGTTCTTGCCGATCAGGGTGTCCGCGCCGGTGGCCGGCGTGAACGGCAGCGCCCCGCTGCCGGCCGGTTTCCCGTTGACGTACAGCTTGGCCGTGGTGCCGTCGAAGGTGGCGGCGACGTGGGTGTAAACGTCCGTCGGGAGGGTCGCGGTCGACTTGAGTACCGATGGGGCCCCGTCGTGGGTCAGACTCACCGCACCGGCGGAGTCCAGGCCCAGCAGGTACTCCCCGCTCCTGGCCAGCACCGGGGCGTCATGGGCGGTGGGCTTGACCCAGGCCTCGATCGAGTACGGCTTGCCACCGAACCTCAGCGCCGCCGGATCGCCCAGGCCGACGTGGGCGCCGTTGCCGGTCAGTCGCAGCGCGGTCTCCGCGTGCCCCTCGCTGCCCGTCACCGGCACCAACTCGCGCCCAGTGAAGGGGCAGTTGCCCGGGCTGCGCTCGAACACCGCGTCGCGGTAGGCCGGGTCCGGGCTGGTGTAGAAGCGCGTGCCCTGGATGTTGAACACGCCTTGGACGCCCTGCTCGACGTTGAAGCAGTCCACGCGCCCGGTGGCGTTGTTGTGGGCGAACAACTGCCACCGCTGCACGCCGCTGATCGCGGTGGGCACCAGTACCGCGGCGAACCGGCCCTGGGTGAGATTCCGGATGAAGGACAGCTCCTGGGTCGGCTCGTAGAAGGGCTTGCCCTCCATGTCCTCGGTGCCCAGGCTGTCCTTGGCCGACTCGGGGCGGGTGGCGTGTCTGCTGCGCTTGTAACGCACCTCCAGGACCGGCTTGAGTTTGCCGTCCACCAGCAGGAACCGGTCGCACAGCAGGGTGTCGCGGACCATCGGCACCTTCTTGCCGCCGCTGAGCACGTAGTCCGTGCGGGACGCGTCCCCGGAGCAGCCGCCGCCGGTCAGTTTGTACACCGCGTCGGGGTGCGTCTCGCCGACCGACGGCCGCAGCACCACCACGTACGTGCCGTCGGACAACACGTGGAACGGGGCGTCCGCCGTCAGCCGCGCGGTCGTGGACAGGTAGGGGTCGATCTCACCGGTCGTCGGCCGCTCGTCGGTGGCCGCCTCGGCCCCGCCGCGCTTGACCGTGGGCATCGCCGTCGCACCGACGACGGCGTACCCCACCTCGGCCAGTTCCCGGGGGAAGACCAGCTCGGCCGGGTTCTCGCTCCAGTACGCGGCGTCCATGTCGCCCTTGGCCTGCTGACCGGCCAGGTCCAGCACGGAGTAGACGATCCGGCGGGAGGCGTCCATCGCCAACGCGATGGTGGTGCCCTGGTGCCGCGCCATCGTCACGTGCCGGCACGACCGGTCTCCGTAAACCTTGAGCAGAGATTCCTGAGGTGCCACGGTTCCCCTCCCACGAGCATGGACGCCCTGCCTCCGGTACCTCACGCGGCCCGGAGCGGGCGATGAACTTGCGGAGCATTTCTCTCGAGGCGTCGGTCAGTCTGACATGTGTGGCTTCGGTGGAGAGGATGTAACGAAAGTACTTGAGCAGTAGATGACTTGATGGTGCATCAGTGGCCGGACTTCGCCGTCCGGCGTGGGTGGGAACGCTGTTGCCGGGGCCGGTGAGGCTTGAGGGGGTGTAGTGG
>NZ_JBJHPC010001091.1:0-943 GCF_045257485.1 Streptomyces sp. YS-3
CTTCCGGCGCCCTTGCGGCCCGCCACGCCGTCCGACCCCGACCTCGTCGAGCGGGACGGGCCCGTGGTGCCGGGGGTGGTGGCGGTGGTCGCGGGGCTGGCCGCGCTGGCGGGGTGCGCGGCGCTCGTCTGGTCGGCCGGGCTGCTCCCGGCGGCGGTGACCGAGGGGCTGCGGCTGCCCCCGTACCCACGTGGTGGCGGCCTCGTCGGTATGGGTCCGGCGCGCTGGGCGCTCCTCGTGCTCGGCGCCGCGGTGGTGGTGGTCTGCTTCGGCGGGCTCGGGCGCGGCCGGGTCGGGAGCGCCTGGGTGCTCTCGCTCTGCGGCGACTACCGGGGGAGCGTGCGGCGCACGGGGCTGGTGTGGATGAACCCGCTGCTGCTGCGCCGACGGGTCGACGTACGGCTGCGGCACTGGCGCAGCGAGCCGATGCCCGCGGTCGACGCGGACGGCACCGCGCTGCTGGCCGTGGTGCTGGTGGTGTGGCGGGTCGGGGACACCGCGCGGGCGGCGCTCGCGGTCGAGGACCACGTGCGCTATCTGCGCGACCAGGTGGAGGCGGCGACGGCCCGGGTGCTCTCCCGGCTCCCGGCCGACGCCTTCCACGAGGACGCCCCGACCCTGCGCGACACGGAGGCCGTCGGGGACGCGCTGACCCGGCTGCTGAAGGCGGAGGCGGAGCCGGTGGGGATCGAGGTGTACGCGGCCCAGCCGACCCGGATCGAGTACGCGCCGGAGGTGGCGGCGGCGATGCGGCGCCGGCGGGTCGCCGCGATCGACGCCCGGCACCGGGACGCCGTGCTGAGCTCGGTGGTGGACGCGGTCGACGACACGGTGGCCCGGCTCACCTCGCGCGGTCTGGTGGACCTGGACGACTACGAGCGCCGGGTGCTGGTCAAGGACCTGACGGTGGCGTTCTACACGGGCGGGGGCGTCGCCCGGGAGG
>NZ_JBJHPC010001092.1:0-943 GCF_045257485.1 Streptomyces sp. YS-3
GCGCCAGGGGCTGCGGAGGGCGCCTGGGGTGTCTGGGGCGCCTGGTGGGCAGGCGAGGCGTGCCAGTGCCATCCCTGGGGCTGAGGGGACGTGTGCGGCGCCTGGGACTGCTCGTCGGCAGTCCCGCCCGTCGCACCGTCCGCCGGCCCGCGTACGGGTCCGCTCACCGCATCACTCATGGTCTCGCCCCGGGACTCGCTCGTGAAGTCGCTGGTGGACCCACTCGTGGACTCGTTCATCGGCCGGCCTCCGAGCGCGCCTCGGCGGAACCGGCGCCGCCCGGGAGGTCGGCGGGGGTCACGGTCCACCAGGGGACGACCCGGTAGTACGGCCGGGTGTCGATCTTCTCGTCGCTCCACACCGGAGCCTTCACGGACCTCGTCACGGACCTGACCTGTACACGCTCGACGGTTCCGCCGTCATGGTGCGCGCCGAGGCGGAGCATCACGATCCGGTGGATATAGCGGTCGGAGAGCTCGCCGCGCAGCCCGTTGGGCTTGTTGTCGTCGGTGTGGGAGTTGACGAAGAACTCCCAGCCCCGGCGCAGCTCGTTCTGCTGAGTGTGGCTGGGCAGCGGGTTGCCGCGGATGCCGGAGCCGTCCTCGGCCGTCAGGTCGATCCAGTCGGTCGTCTTCCGGTTCCCGTCCGGCATACGGATCTCGGCACGGGCCTGGACCGCGATGTTCTGCTGGAGCGGGTTGGGTGCGAAGAGCTTCCAGTTCTGTTCGAACTCGGGATAGATCCAGTCGTCGACGATTTTTCCGTGCTGCTTCGTGACCGTATTGGACGGCGCGACGTGCAGAAACACCATGGCGATGTGAACGATCCCCACCACCGCGACGACCGCCAGCGCGAGCGCCGCGGCCACCTGGTAGGGCAGCGAGAGCCCGGCGATCCCGCGCCCGGGGACTCCGGGGGCGGGGGAGCCGGAGGCCTCGGGAGG
>NZ_JBJHPC010001093.1:0-942 GCF_045257485.1 Streptomyces sp. YS-3
GCCCCCGGCCGCCGTCCCCGGGATGCCGAGCGCGGAGCACTTTCCCGGGATCGCCTCCGTCGGCGTCCTGTTCACCTCCGCGGGCACGGACCCGACGACCGGCGAGCTGCGCGCCCACAAGTGCTCGGCGAGCGTGGTGGAGAGCTCAGGGCCGAGCCTGATCCTGACGGCCGGTCACTGTGCGGGCAGACGCGCGGTGTTCGTCCCCGGATACCGGCCGCGCACCGGGCTCGCCGACCAGCCGTACGGTTTCTACCGGGTCACCGACTGGTACGTGGACGACCAGTACGTCCGCAACAGCAAGAAGGCCGTCTCCGACCTGGACTACTCCTTCGGACGCCTCGCCTCCTCACCCGCGGGCGAGGACGCCCAGGACGTGGTGGGGGCCAACCACCTGGCGCGGACGCCCGGCTACCGCCAGGACGTGACGATGCTGGGCTATCCCCGGGTGGGCCGCAATCCGGCGGACACCCCGGTGCGCTGCTCGGCGCGGTCGGGGCGGCTGGCCGGGTTCCGGCAGATGCGGGTGGAGTGTGCCGGGATGTGGGGCGGTGTCTCCGGCGGGCCGTGGTTCTCCGACGTCGACTGGGACGCCGGGACCGGCGAGATCATCGGGAACGTGGGCGGCTACAACGGCGGCGGCATGGACGTGCCCGAGTCCGACCCCCGCTACCACCGGATCACCTACAGCCCCGTCTACGGCGAGCGCTTCTTCCGGCTCTACGCCGACGCCCGCGACGGCCGCCGCCCGCACTACGGCACGTACCGCTGACCGCGCTCGCCGTAGACGGGGCTGTAGGTGATCCGGTGGTAGCGGGGGTCGGACTCGGGCACGTCCATGCCGCCGCCGTTGTAGCCGCCCACGTTCCCGATGATCTCGCCGGTCCCGGCGTCCCAGTCGACGTCGGAGAACCACGGCCCGCCGGAGACACCGCCCCACAT
>NZ_JBJHPC010001094.1:0-939 GCF_045257485.1 Streptomyces sp. YS-3
GGGCCGCCGGGTGCGAGCCGGGTGGGCTGGGCGAGGCCGGCCAGCGCGGTGCGCCAGGCCGTCTCGGCGGCCTCCCGGTCGCTGCCGGCGAGGTGGGTCAGATAGTCGCGGTAGGGCCGGACCGGGGGCAGCTCCCCGGTCCCGTACAGCGTGAACAGCTCCTTGAAGAGCAGGGCGAACGACCAGCCGTCCAGCAGGATGTGATGGGCCGTCACCAGAAGTCGGTGGTGATCGGGACCCAGTCGCAGCAGGGTGAAGCGCAGCAGCGGGGGGCGGCGGCTGTCGACGCCCAGTTGCCAGTCCTGCTCGGTCAGTTCGGCGGCGCGGGCCTGCGCCTCCTCCTCGCCGAGGTGGCCGAGGTCGCTCTCCTGCCAGGCCAGCGGCATGTCGCGGCGGACCACCTGGACGGGGTCGCCGTTCTTGCGGTGGGTGAGGGAGACCCGCAGATTGGCGTGGCGCCGCAGCAGGGTGTCCGCCGCCTCGCGCAGCCGGGCCGCCTCCAGCGCGCCCCGCAGGTCGACCGAGAACTGGGCGATGTAGAGGTGCCGGGAGTCCTGGTCGTACCCCGAGTGGAAGAGCATGCCCTCCTGGAGGGGGGACAGGGGCAGGATGTCCTCGACCGCCGACTGGCTGGTGTTCATGGCTGGTTCGCTTCCTGGTGGTGGGTCAGAGGGCTTCGAGGGAGGCCGCGAGGTCGTCCAGTTCGTCCTGGTCGATCGCGGCGAGGGTGAGGTCGGCTGCCACGACGGCGTCGGCGCCGGGGCGTTCGGCGTGGGCGACGAGTGCGGCGAGCATCCGGAACCAGGTCCCGGCGAGCGCGCGCACCTCCGGCTCGTCGAACACCCCGGGCGCCCAGGCCCAGTCGGCGTGCAGGACCGGCCCGCTCGCCGTCTCCAGGACGACGGCGTTGACCTCGACGGGGTGGGCCATGGGCATGCC
>NZ_JBJHPC010001095.1:0-935 GCF_045257485.1 Streptomyces sp. YS-3
GTCCGCGCGCTGGGGGCGGGGGCGTGCTGGGCGGTGTACATCCTGTTCAGCGCGCGGACCGGCCGCCGCTTCCCGCAGGCGGACGGCCTCGCGCTCGCGATGGCGGTCGCGGCGGTGCTGTCGCTGCCGCTGGGAGCGGTGCAGTCGGGCTCGAAGCTGCTGGTGCCGTCGACGATCGGGCTCGGCGCGGCGGTGGCGATCCTGTCCTCGGTCCTGCCGTACACCCTGGAACTGCTGGCCCTGCGCCGGCTGCCCGCGTCCACGTTCGCGATCCTGATGAGCCTGGAACCGGCTGTCGCGGCGACGGCGGGATTCCTGGTCCTGCACCAGGCTTTGTCGGTCACCGACGCGTTGGCGATCGCGCTGGTCATCGGGGCGAGCGTGGGGGCGGTGCGGTCGCAGGTGGGGCGCGGGCGGTAGCCCGTCCCGCCGCGCCCTGTCCGGGCCGGACCTTCATTGCGGGCTGACTTGGGCTGATCGCGCAGTTCCCCGCGCCCCTAAAGACCTTCGTTCGTCTGCGGCTGAGTGGGGGCTGGTCGCGCAGTTCCCCGCGCCCCTTGGGTGGTCGGTCGCAACCGGGAAACTCGGATTAGCCACCAGTTCTTCAGGGGCGCGGGAACTGCGCGAGAAGCCCCACTGCCCGCAGCCAACGGACTACCCAGGGGCGCGGGGAACTGCGCGCCCAGCCCCCACCGGCCCGCAGCCAACGGACTACCCAGGGGCGCGGGGAACTGCGCGCCCAGCCCCCACCGGCCCGCAGCCAACGGACTACCCAGGGGCGCGGGGAACTACGCGAGCAACCCCCACTCAGCCGCAGACAGCAGCCGGGCCGAAAACAAAGCCCCCACCCAAAAAACCATGCAAGCACGCTTGCTTGTTTCCGGCCCCGCTGCCATGCTCCCGGACACGAACACCCCCGCATCCCACCCCGAAGG
>NZ_JBJHPC010001096.1:0-934 GCF_045257485.1 Streptomyces sp. YS-3
ACCTCCCTCGGCACCGTGCCAGCGCAGCAGGTCGAGCATGACCGGGTCCGAACCGGCCCGGTCGAGGGCCTCGGCGTGCAGCACCCAGTCCCCCAGCACCGCCGTGAACTGCTCGATCGCGGCGACCAGCGAGAGCCGGAAGCGCAACCACTCCGGGGGCGGTATCGGCGCGCCGAAAGGAGGCTGCTCACCGAGGAGGACATCGAAGAGGAACTCGACATGGCGGGTGTAGGGCTCGGTGTCGAGGCGCCGCACCCCGTGCGGCCGTTGGCTGTGTTGCTGGCTGCCCGGACAAAACCGTCTCCCTCTACCCCAGGGCGGCGCGGCCCACCGCACCCGCTGCCGCACGGGCCGCCGGCGAGGTCGCGAGATATTCGACGGCCTTGCGCAGGGAGCCCTCCTGCGAGGGATGGTACGACCGCCGGAAGTAGCGGGGTATGGCCGCGCCCAGCTCCTTCCAACTGGGCAGCAGTCCACGCCGTACGGCCCGGTTGTGCTCGCTCAGCGAGTAGCGAAGACGTCCGGCCAGCTGAGGATCGTGACGGATCAGATAGGAGGTGCCCCACGCCCACAGCCAGAGCAGCACCGGGGCGACCACCACCATGCCCTCCAGCCGGCGGGCGTAGCGGGGCAGGCCCTCACCGCCGCAGTGCTGGTACATGTCGAAGGCGACGGCGCGGTGCTCGACCTCCTCGGCACCGTGCCAGCGCAGCAGGTCGAGCATGACCGGGTCCGAACCGGCCCGGTCGAGGGCCTCGGCGTGCAGCACCCAGTCCCCCAGCACCGCCGTGAACTGCTCGATCGCGGCGACCAGCGAGAGCCGGAAGCGCAACCACTCCGGGGGCGGTATCGGCGCGCCGAAAGGAGGCTGCTCACCGAGGAGGACATCGAAGAGGAACTCGACATGGCGGGTGTAGGGCTCGGTGTCGAGGCG
>NZ_JBJHPC010001097.1:0-932 GCF_045257485.1 Streptomyces sp. YS-3
CGCCCAGGCCGCCGACCAGGTGTGCACCCTCGCCGACGGGTTCGTCACGCTGCGCGGGGAGCGGTCGAAGTGGTTCGGCCCGGACGCGGCCCCCGACGGCTCGCTCTCGGCGGCCACCAAGAACCTCTCCAGCGACCTGTACTTCACCTCCGTACGCGACTCCCGTACGGTCGAGAAGCTGCTGGCCACCCCCGCACCCGCCGGGCCCAGCCGGCAGTCGAGGGAGCTGATGCGCGGCTGGGCGGGGGCGGCGGGGGGACGGGCGGCGGCAGGTGGGTGCGGACGCGTACCGGCCGGCCTGTTGACAGGCGTGCGCCGGGCTGACTGAGTGGCTGGCGGCACTTCGTGTGTCCTGGGCAACCACCCCTGTCGCCCCCCGAGTTGGGAGGAACGTTGGCTCTCCGCGCCCGCACCGCCGCCCGTACCAGCGACGGCGCCGAAACCGGCCGAAGCACCACCCGTACGCGCACCCGCATCCGTGCCCGCACCCGGATCGAGCGCCTCGCGCTGGCCGGTGTCGCCCTGCTCACCGCCTCGGCCTCGCTGTCCCCGACGGCCTCGGCCGCGCCCGGCGACCGCGAACACCATCCCTCCGGCGGCGGCCTGTCCGCCGTCATCCGCTACACCGAGTACGGCATCCCGCACATCCTCGCCGACGACTACGCCGGCCTCGGCTTCGGCACCGGCTACGCCCAGGCCGCCGACCAGGTGTGCACCCTCGCCGACGGGTTCGTCACGCTGCGCGGGGAGCGGTCGAAGTGGTTCGGCCCGGACGCGGCCCCCGACGGCTCGCTCTCGGCGGCCACCAAGAACCTCTCCAGCGACCTGTACTTCACCTCCGTACGCGACTCCCGTACGGTCGAGAAGCTGCTGGCCACCCCCGCACCCGCCGGGCCCAGCCGGCAGTCGAGGGAGCTGATGCGCGGCTGGGC
>NZ_JBJHPC010001098.1:0-931 GCF_045257485.1 Streptomyces sp. YS-3
GCCGTCTCGCCCGCGACCCTGCGCAAGGCCCGCGACCCTGCGCAAGTGGGTCCAGCTGGGCCATCTGCGGTCCGCGGGCAGGCAGGGGCGCAGACTGCTCTACCGGCTGGAGGACGTGTTCGCCGCGGAGCGTTCCGTACACGCTAGCCGGACCTGCTCCCGCGCCCCGTGACCCGCTCCCAGAAGGGCCCCACCCGCACCCCGGGTGGGGCCCTTCCGCTGTTCCCGCGCACGCGCCAACCACCGCCCCGATCCGGCACCACCGCCCCGATCCGGCTGCACATCTCCGACGCCGTACGGGACATCACCGACGGCGTGGTCGAGCTGGAGGAGGCGGTACGGGAGCGGCTCGGCCTGCGCCCGGCGGCCCCCGCCCCGGTGGTGGCGCGGCTCGGCCGCATCGCCCGACTCGGCGCCGCCATAGCGGAGTTGCCCGACCTCGCCGCGCACGTGCGGGAGGAGACCCGGCGCATGGCCCGGCGCTGCGCCCGCGAGCTGGGGGACCCGGAGCAGATGATCCGGATCGGCGGACGCTGCCCCGCCTGCGACTCGGTGTCGCTGCGCATCTTCCCCGAACGCGGCGCCGTGCTCTGTGTGAACCCCGTGTGCCGCCATGTCGTCCGCACGGCCCTGGAGGAGGCGTCGTGACCCCGCCCCCGGTATCGGGCCTGGTCTCCGGCGAACTCGCCGCCGCCGAGGTGGCCGTCTCGCCCGCGACCCTGCGCAAGTGGGTCCAGCTGGGCCATCTGCGGTCCGCGGGCAGGCAGGGGCGCAGACTGCTCTACCGGCTGGAGGACGTGTTCGCCGCGGAGCGTTCCGTACACCGCGCCGAGATCCCGCGCCGCTAGCCGGACCTGCTCCCGCGCCCCGTGACCCGCTCCCAGAAGGGCCCCACCCGCACCCCGGGTGGGGCCCTTCCGCTGTTCCCGCG
>NZ_JBJHPC010001099.1:0-923 GCF_045257485.1 Streptomyces sp. YS-3
CCACCGGCACGACCTCCCGTTTCGCCCCCTACATCGACACCTCGCTCTACCCCGCGTACGACCTCGTCGACACCGCCACCAAGACCGGCGTGAAGGAGTTCCACCTCGCCTTCATCACCTCCGGCGGCGGCTGCACCCCGCTCTGGGGCGGTGTCAGCGCCCTGGACAGCGACGCCGTCGCCGCGCAGATCGGCGCCCTGCGCGCCAAGGGCGGCGACGTACGCGTCTCCTTCGGCGGCGCGTCCGGCTCCGAACTCGGTCTGGTCTGCAAGAGCGCCGACGAGCTCGCCACCGCGTACGGCAAGGTCATCGACGCGTACAAGCTCACCAAGGTCGACTTCGACATCGAGGGCGCGGCCCTGCCGGACACCGCCGCCAACGCCCGCCGCGCCCAGGCCGTCGCGCGGCTCCAGAAGTCCCACCCCGGCCTCGACGTGTCGTTCACGCTGCCGGTGATGCCGGAGGGCCTGACCCAGCCCGGCGTCGACCTCGTCGCCGACGCCAAGAAGAACGGCGTCGCCGTCTCGGCCGTCAACATCATGGCGATGGACTACGGCCCGGCGTACAGCGGTGACATGGGCACGTACGCCATCCAGGCCGCCACCGCCACCCAGGCCCAGATCAAGGGCGTCCTCGGACTCTCCGACGCCGCCGCCTGGAAGGCCGTCGCCGTCACCCCGATGATCGGCGTCAACGACGTCAACACCGAGACGTTCAAGGTCGACGACGCCACCCAGCTGGTGGACTTCGCCAAGTCCAAGGGCCTGGGCCGGCTCGCGATGTGGTCCGGCGCCCGGGACAAGCAGTGCGCGGGCGGCGCCAAGAACTCCGCCGACCCGACCTGCTCCTCCATCGTCCAGGAGCCGCTGGCCTTCACCAAGGCCTTCGCCGCCTTCAAGTAACCCCCGGCCCGGACCCCACAG
>NZ_JBJHPC010001100.1:0-915 GCF_045257485.1 Streptomyces sp. YS-3
GTCATGGACCGATCCTGCCGGGCCCACATTGCCATGTCGTTGCGCCGCGGTGACGAGTGTTTTCCGCCGCCTCACGGGCGCGGGGCGCGCGCGGGGAACCCGTAGGAGGGGCCCGGGTTCCCGTACAAGGGGCGCGGGGGCAGAACCGCGCGCCCCCTCCCCCGCGTCCGACCACCCGTGACACCGTCGACCCCGGGGGGACCCCATGCGCCTGCCGCGCACTCGCGTACGGATCGCTCTGCCGCGCACCCGCAGGGGGCAGCGGCGTGCCGTGCAGACGGCCGCCGCGCTGTGCGCCCTGGCGCTGGCGCCCGCCGCGTGGGTGTTCACGGCCGCCGACGGCAAGGTCGGAACGGTGGCGCGGGCGCCGGCGTCCGGCGTCGCGGTGGTGTTCGGGGCCGGGCTGTGGAAGGGCGAGCCGTCGCCGTACCTGGCGCACCGCCTCGACGCGGCCGTCGAGCTGTACCGGGCCGGAAAGGTCAGGGCGGTCCTGGTGACCGGGGACAACGGGCGGCCCGAGTACGACGAGCCGGACGCGATGCGCGCCTACCTGGTGCGGCACGGCGTCCCGGACCGGCGGGTGGTCAGCGACTTCGCCGGGTTCGACACCTGGGACTCGTGTGTACGCGCGAAGAAGATCTTCGGCGTGGAGCGCGCGGTGCTGGTGAGCCAGGGCTTCCACATCCGGCGGGCCGTCGCGCTGTGCGAGGCCGCCGGGGTCGACTCCTACGGAGTCGCGGTCGACGCCGTGCACGACGCCACCTGGTACTACGGCTCCACCCGCGAGGTGTTCGCGGCGGGCAAGGCCGCCCTGGACGCCGCCTTCAAACCCGGTCCGCGCTTCCTCGGGCCGAAGGAGGGCGGGGTGGCGCGGGCGCTGGCCGAGGGGCGGTGAGCGGACGGGCGGTGGGCGGA